>WRMR01000063.1 GCA_009776995.1 Planctomycetaceae bacterium
GGCGGGGGTATTCGAGAACCCGGCGGGGAGTGCAGAATGCAGAATGCAGAATGCAGAATGCAGAGTGCAGAGTGCAGAGTGCAAAGTGCAAAGTGGGGGAGAGCAAAGCGCAAAGAGCCAGTGCTACCAGCGCAGTGCAAAGTGCAAATACTTTGAACTCTGAACTTTGCACTTTGAACTCGACTCGCCACTTCCCCCCTCACTCTGCGTTCTGCTCTCTGCGCTCTGCGTGAAATTCTCTTGTTTTCACCACGAAGGTCACGAAGGAACACGAAGGTTTTTCTTCGACCGCGAATTTTCACGGGTGAAACACAGATTTTTTACTCTTTTCAAAATCCATATTTACCAGTTTTTTCAGGTCACTGATTGACGCAGGGAAAATACCGAATTATCATAATATATTGATAATCATTGTCGTATTTTTTTCTGTTTTTCTTGTCAAAATGACGGAACCGTAATCTATGTACATTAAAAAGATCGAAAATATCTTTGAACCGATCGATTCCTCTGCATTGGAGCTTTCACATAATGCCGTTCATAAGCTTCGAAATGCTACGCAGGATGTGCATTCGTTCGGGATTAGTTTTGATTTCCGTTTCTTACATCACGTGGAGGATTTCCGGAAGGCGATAGAAAGAGGAGTGAACATTCATGTTACCGTACTGGCACCATCTGTTGACCTTACAATTGTCGCGCCAATATTTGGTCAGTCAGTTGAAGAGTTACGTCGTGAAATGTTATCGACAGATAGTGTAATAAAAAAGTTTCAAGAACGCTGGAAAAAACAATTTCATGTACACTATTTGGATAAACCTCCACAATACCGGCTGTTTGCAATGGACATTTATCGCAACGATCATGCTCAACCTAATGCTGTAATAATCTTCTATGGAACGAAAACTGACATCCACGAACTTCCAGCTTTCGAGTTTAATACAGTACCCAGCAATCCAGTTACAAATTACATCTCTGACTATAAAAAATTTATCGAAGCTCCTCCGCCAAAACCAAAACTAAAACTAAAACCAAAGGTTTTTTTAGTACACGGACATGATAATAACCTTCTCCATAAGGTTCGATTATTTTTGACGGAGCATAAGGTTGATTATGTAGTCCTTAACATGGAGAATAACAATGGCGACACGATTATTGAAAAACTCGAGAAGAATTCAAATGTACATTATGCGATTGTCCTTCTGACACCAGATGACTATGGTTGTGCAATCAAAGATTTTTCTATTGATTCCGTTCCCGACTGCCTCCAACTACGTGCGAGAGAGAATATAATATTTGAATGGGGCTATCTTACTGCTAAAATTGGTAGAAAGAATATTTGTTGCATCAAAGTTGGAAAAACTACTAATATTCCAAGTGATACAAGTGGGATTGCCTATTTTGAGATGAAAAGTCACGATGATGATATTCCAAATGCGGTTCTTAAAGAACTGAAAAAAGCTGGATTTTCTATCAAATTTCCATAGTGGCATTTGACAATCATTACCTCATTCCAAACGTGTTTTTCATGATCTTCGTGGTGAATAAAAAGGGCGGCCACGCCGTGACCGCCTTGGCTTACGCTCTGTCTTCTGATTCTTTTTCGTTTTCGATCATTCTTTCCGCCGTTTTCCGGCCGAACGTCCAGAACAGGGCCGGGCGCACGAAAAACTCCATGAGCGTCGAGGTCATCAACCCGCCGACAATGACGGTCGCAATCGGGTAGAGTATCTCGCGTCCCGGTGTGTCGGGCGAAAACGTGATGGGAAGCAATCCGAGCATCGCTGTCAAGGTGGTCATCAAGACCGGTGCCACGCGGTTTCGTCCGGCCTTGACCAACATCTCTTTGGTGAAGGCTTCCCCTTCATGGCGGACGAGGTGAAAATAATGGTCGATGATCAAAATGCCGTTGCGCGAGGCGATGCCGCAAAGGGAGATCATGCCGATCAGGTTCGGGATCGACCGCGACTGGCCGGTGACAACAATGGCTGCCACCGCGCCGATCAATGCGAGCGGTAACGCCGACATGACCTGGAGCGACATGTTGACGGAACCGAACATCCGGTACAGCACCATCAGGATACAAACAAGCGAAACGATGGAAAGCAGCACGAGCGTTCGCGATGACTCCTGTTCACTCTGGAAAAGCCCGGTCATTTCCAGGTCAACGCCGCTGCTTGTCAATTCCCTGAGATGCGGGGCAAGGACGCGGTCGATCTCATTTTTGACATCCACCGCCGCACGTGTTTGCGGATTCATCTGGATCGTGATTTGCGTTTGTCCCGCTTCGTGGTCGATGCGGTTCGGCCCGGACGCTTCCCGGTTGATGTCCGCAACGGCGGAAAGCGGGATCAATTGTCCGTTCGGCGTTTGAACCGGCATTTGCGCCAGTGCGTCCAGGTTTTCGCGGTAACTGTCCGAAGCGCGAAGCACGACATCGATGGTACGCTTCCCTTCGAGAATGCCGGTGGCGACCGTTCCCTGCATGGCCGTTTCGATTTTGGCGTTGATATCTTCGGGAATCAGTCCGTAAGTTGCCAGTTCGTCGCGTTGGAGATGAATTCGGACTTGCGGGATGTCCTTCTGCGGCGGATCAATACGCGGGTTGCCGATGTCGGGTATCCCTGAAATGAGTTTTTGTATCCGTACGGCGCGGCGTCGCAATAACATCGGATCATCACCGCGAATTTTGATGGCGATTTTTGCCCGTGTGCCGGTTCGCAGGTGCGCGATGAGATGTTGCAGCGGCTGGTCGTAAAACGCAACGACGCCGGGCATTCTTTCCGGGGCAATGACCTCTTCAATGTCCCCAAAAATCTCCGCAATGCTCCGGCCGGACTTCAAGTCCAACATGCACATCATTTCCGACATGTTGACCGGAATCGCGTGCTCGTCCAGTTCGGCGCGGCCGGTCTTGCGGAGAACGGCGTTCACGCCGTCAATTTGCAGCAGGTCTTCCGCAACATTCGACGCAAAGGCCTCGCTCGTTTTCAATGACGTGCCGGGCGGAAGAGAGACGTTGACCTGGGGTGCCCCTTCATTGAACGGCGGCACGAAGTCGCGTTCCAGCGTGAAGAAAATCATCGCGGCCAGCAGCGTGGCCAACAATCCGCCGGTCAGCACCGTTTTCGGAAACGTCAGGCTGAAACGGATCGCCCATTCGGCACACTGTTTTGAGATTTTCAGGATGAACGTTTCCATGTGTTTGTGCCGTTCCGCCTTGTTCGGAAGGAGCAGGTATGCCAGTACCGGCGTCACGGTCAATGAAACAATCAGGGACGCGAACAGCGAAACGATATATGCCACTCCCATCGGGGCGAACATTTTGCCTTCCATGCCGCCGAGGAAAAACACCGGACAGAACACGATGACCACGATGATGGTGCCGTAAACGATGGAATTGCGGATTTCACTGCTTGCCTGGAAGACCACTTGAATGACGGGCTTGCGCTCCCCGTGCGGGCATTGGAAATTCTGCCGCAGACGCCGGTAAATGTTCTCGACATCGACGATGGCGTCATCGACCAGTTCCCCAATCGCCACGGCAAGACCGCCAAGCGTCATGGTATTGATGGAAAGCCCGAACCACGCGAACACCAGGCAGGTCATCACTATGGATATGGGAATCGCCAGCATGGTGATCAATGTGATTCGCAAATCCATCAGAAAAAGAAAGAGGACGATCACAATCAGGATAGCCCCAAGAATCAGGGCTTCCCCGACGTTGGCAATCGCAAGATTGATGAATGTTTTTTGCTGATAGAGTGGTGCGATCCTGACATGAGGATGCGTCAGGTTGATTGTTTTCTGGATGTCATTCGAGATTTCGAGAATGCGGTTGGAAAGTTCCCGCGTGTCGATGCCGTTCTGTTTTTCCACGGTCAACACAACGGCGGGACGGCTGATCATCGTGCCGTCCGGATTTTTCAGATAAACACCGCTTGCCCCCACTTTGGCCGCCGGACCAACGATCACATCGGCAACCTGGTGAAGCTGGATCGGCGGGTCAGTATCGCCTTTGACCACGAGCGTTTTCAAATCGTCGGGCTTTTCCAATCGCCCAATCGAACGCACCAGGAGTTCCCTCGATCCCTGACCGGTCAGAAACCCGCCTGTCACGTTGCGGTTGCCGCCTTCCAGCGATTTCTGAATGTCCTCAAACGTCACGCCGAGCCGGAACATGTCGTCAATGCGTACCAGAACCTGGTATTGCTTGACATCGCCGCCGATGACCAGGACTTCCGAAACGCCGCCGGCACTCAACATCCGAGGCCGCACCACGCTGTCGGCCAGGGAGCGCAGTTCCATCGGCGAAAGCTCGTTGTGTTCGTCCCAAATCGTCAGGTGCATCACTTGCCCCATCATCGACGCCATCGGGATCATGCGCGGAACGATGCCTTCGGGCAACCGATCCATGGCGAGTTGCAGCCGCTCATCGACAATCTGGCGACAGCGAATCGCGTCCATGTTCCAGTCAAATTCAATGGTCAGAACGACCAGTCCGGCGGTGGAATTGCTGCGGATGGACGTGACCCCGATAGCCCCGTTCAGGTATGTTTCGATGGGCACCGTGACCAGCGACTCGGCCTCTTCCGGTGCCATGCCGGGACATTCGATAATAACAATGACTCGTGGACGGCTCAAATCGGGTAGCACGTCCACCGGCAATTGAGTCATCCGATAACTGCCGGCGACCAGTAAAATCGCCGTAAAAGCAAGGATAATCAGGCGATTGTTGAGGGAAAAGCGTATGATGGTGTTGAACATGAGACTTTAGGCAGGAGGCTTTAGGACTTGTCTAGAAATAACATTTTCAACTGTTACGTTCATTTGGGTTTGATCGTATCGTTCCATTTTCCCAAAAGATCGTTGCGAACGATGTTCCGGGAATCAAGTTGTTCGTTGCTGATTTTTCGTTTTGTCGGGTAAGTATTGTGATCTTCTATCGTATAAACTTTCAAACCGGTGCTACTCGTTGTATGAGCAAGCAAATGGATGATGACATCCAAACTGACAAGCGGTTGCCCCTTCCAACTCGTGCAACAAGTGACAAACCTGGGTTTTGGAAACATGGAACCCTTGTTCGTTCAACACATCACACAATTATCTTGTACTTTTCGTTGTCCAACGCCCCGGACAAAACCCGGTACTTCCGTGCAAAGATTTCTTCCATAAAATTTCTCCATGAAAAAAATCTTAACATATTTACGTACATTTGTAAATGTTATTTTTGGACGACTCATTTGGGATACCATTTGTGAAGAGGTGTGCTACCCCTGCTCCTTGCTCACATTGCGGGTTCTGGCTTCCGGCGAAACGGCACCAAAGCGGCGTTGGCGTTTTGAGAAATCGTCGATGGCTTCGAGTAACCGTTCGCGGTTGAAGTCGGGCCAGAGAGTTTGCGTGACCCAGATTTCCGCATAACTGAGTTGCCAGAGCAGGTAGTTGCTCAGTCGCAGTTCGCCCGATGTGCGAATCAGCAAATCCGGGTCGGGACAGCCTGCCGTATCCAGCCGGTTTGAGATGAGCGTTTCGTCGATGTCGTCCGGTGCGATGCGATTTTGTTCGACTTCCCGCGCGATGCGTTTGACTGCATCGACGATTTCCGCCCGCGAACCGTAGTTGATCGCCAGACAAAGCGTCATGCCCGTATTGGCCGCCGTCATGCCGACCGTGCGGTCCATTTCCTCCAGTGCGAAATCGGGCATACGCTCGCGCCGCCCGATAATTATCAACCGGATGTTGTTTTTCATCAGCGTGGGGCGTTCCGCAACCATGTAATGGCGGAGCAACTGCATGAGGAAATCCAGTTCTTCGCTTGGACGTTTCCAGTTTTCGCTCGAAAGGCAATACAGTGTCAACTGACCGACGCCCAATTCGCTGCACGCTTCGGTCACTTCGCGCACGACGGCCGCACCTTGCCGATGCCCTTCATAGCGAGGCTTGCCCTGCTGCATCGCCCAGCGTCCGTTGCCGTCCATGATGATGGCAATATGCTGCGGGATGCGCCGGGGGATGATTCGCGAAACGTCCGTCATGGGATTCTCAATGCGTTGGAAAGTACCTTGGCTTATACAGTAGCCGGGAACGAAGTGAGCGTGGCAAACGGAGTGACCGGGGAGTGCGGTTTCCCGCCCAATCCGGTCCACTCCATTCGGTTACGTTGTGGCCTCTCTGCGTTCCCGGCTGTGTTTTTGGCCTCTGCTTGCATGATGTAACAAAACACGCACCGCAGGAATTTTAATAAAAGCCGGAATGAAACACGGCGCAACGACGGGATGAATTTACGGCAATTTATCGAGCTGTTCGAGCAGGGGTTTTGTTCCCTGAGTGGTCAGTTCCCCCCGAAAGACGACCGGTTTGTTTGGTTCATGCGGGTTGAAAATCGCGACCACCGGCACCTGTTCGCCGCCGAGACGGCGGAGCAGATTCGTGATGACCGGGTCGCCGTCGGTCCAGTCGGCTTGCAGGGTGACAATGCCTTTTTCGTCGATTCTCTCCAGCACCGTCTTATTGTTCAGTACGGAAAATTCAATCGCTTTGCACGAGGCACACCAGTCGGCGGTAAAATCAACGATGACGACTTTGCCGTCGGCCAGATTCTTTTCCAGTTTCTCCATGCTGAACCCGGCCCAGTGCTTTTTTTGCGAAAGCCGGTCGAGGTTTTTCTCGCCCCATTTTTCGAGTTTGTTCTCCATGGCCCCTTGCAGCGTGATTGGTGAAACAATCGGGAATGACACGCAGAGTATCGCCGCGAAAACGAGTAGCGCAACACTCCAGGCCACGAGACGTTGGGATGTATTGGCCGTAAACGGTAACCGCCCGATGTACCAACAGCCAAACCAGACGGCGAAAAGCAGAGCCAGTGTCGGAACGGCGGTTTCAATCGGCAGGAAGTACAGAATCCAGATCACCGCCGTGAGGAGGACGAAGCCCATGATTTTTTTGAACGTGTCCATCCATGCGCCTGGTTTCGGCAAAAAGCGGATCAGTTCGGGAAATGCCCCGATAATCAGGTACGGCGAGGCCATGCCAAGACCAATGACCGCATAGGCGAGAAACACATTGAATTGTGCGCCGTTGCGCACCTGGATGTCGGCCCAGGCAAGTGCGGGACTCAACAGTGGCGCACCACACGGAATGGCAAGCAACGTTGTGATAATCCCTTTGAACAAGGCACCAATGACGCCTTCCTGCCGCATGAGTTGTTGCGGTTTGCCCGTTCCCAGAAAAAAAGGAGCCCGTAAATCCCACACTTCCATCAGACTCAATGCCATTGCGAACACAACGCAGCACATGATGATGCCGAACAAACTGTGCGTGAACATTTTGCTCAGCCCGACCGAAAGTGCCGCCAGCACGAGAAAAACAAGGAGCATTCCCAGTGAGTACCAGACATTCAGCATCAACGCACGGGCACGGTTTTTGCCGGCTTGCTCGAAAAACGAAAGAATTTTCAACCCGATCACCGGCAACACACAGGGCATGATATTCAAAATCAAACCGCCGAGAAATGCCCAAAGAAGTGCCGTGACGATCCCCTGTGCCTTAACCACTTCGTTGGCTTCGATGTCATCGAGGTTCAGCGACGGTTGCGCAGCCGGCGGTGCAAAACCCGGTGTTTCAGCCTGAGTACGTGCCAAGGCGATGGCCGCAGTCATGTCGCGTGCGTCGAATCTTGCAGAAAGGTTTTGATTGACCGGAATGCAACTGGTAACCGCTTCGTCGCACACTTGCCCTTTGACGGTCAGGTTGACAACGAGGGTTTCACGGGAATCTTCGAGAACCTCAATCGGCGCGAGCCACACAACGGTGCCACCGTGTGTTTCGTCGGTCATCTCAAAAACCGCGTTCGACTTGGCGACAGGCGGCTCGGTTGGAACAAACTGACTGATCTGCCGGTACTTGGGCGATTCCTCCAGCATGATGGTCGTCGGCATCGAACCGCCTTTCGGCTGCGTCAGCGAATAAACATGCCAACCCGGCAAGACCTGCATTTCGACGACGATGTATGCGCGATTCGGAGCATCCGGGTCGGCTGAAATGAAGCTTGCAAGCTGATAGGGAGAGCCCGCCCCGCTTGGCGCAAGGGTGTCGAAGCCGTACAAATCCCCAAGCGTTTGCTGTAGTGAAAGGTTTTGTGCGGATGCAAACGTTGCGATCAATGCAAGAATCACAAACACAACAAAAAAAGATATTTTTTTCATGTTGATACCGATGTCAAATGGCTATCCATTGCGGCGGTTACGGTGCGACTACCCTGCCTCGTCATTGTGTTTTATACCGAAGCCGGTTGAAAACACCCGACAATGTGACTCGGGAGTCCGTTTTCCCAAAGGGTAAACGGACGCGCAAAACGGAAATTTCAATTGGCGATGGTATAACACCTCACTCACTCACGACCACCGTTTCGACAATTTGCGGCGATGCGGACGACTGGTTCGCTTTGTCAATCGGGAGCGGTGCCAGTTCGCGGAGTTGTTCCTGCCGACGTTGGCGTTCGGCGAGTAAGTGTTGGTGCCCCGCAATCATGGCGTCACGGGCAAGTCGTCCCAAATCCCTGCCGATGATGTGCGTGAGATTGAAATAATCGGTCACAAAGGCCGAAACATCCCGCCGGAACTGCCAACGGTCGAGATCTTCATAAGTCGCAAAGGTTTCCATCGGCAGGTTGTCTTCACCCCAAAGGTAAATGGCCGTGATTTCCGAAAGCGAGTCGTATTCGGTCACGATTTCAAATTTCTCGAATTTGAAATCGAAGCAATGATCGGGCAACGGGGCGTTGACCGTCAGTCTGGTCGGAATTTCCTTGTAAACCGAGTGCGGTTGACTGGTTTCGGTCCGGGGTTCGGAATACTGCCGTGACACAAAGCCCGACGGGAAATGGTGTTCACCGTTTTCCGTGCGGACAAACTCGACGATCTGCATTTCAATCGCGGTTCGTTCCTCACCGTCCGAAATCCCCAGGTCGAGACCGTTGATTGTGACTTTTTGCACAAGGTAATCCTTGTGTGCGTTGACTTCAATTTGCATCATACCCCCCAACCACGGCTGCTCGACCGGGCATTGGACGTGCAGATGCCAGATCGTTTCCTCACCGGAAACGTGCGAACCGTCAAGTGTTGTGGGCCAGTTTTCGATGATCCATCTCAGCGTTTTGGCCGTGTCCAGATCGACTTCACCGCAGGGATAACGCAGCAAATACGGGGACAAGTTGACCTTGCTGCCCCAGATCGGGTTGATGGCCGGGGAAATCGTCCCGCAATACAAAACACCGTCTTCATCATCGGTTGCCTGGTGTTCGCGCAAAGCAGTGTCGTCCAGCAGGCTGTCCGACAACAGCGACGCCGAATCGCCGAGGTCGTAAATGCGGATCAATCGCTCCTTGTCCGGCGAGAAAATCCATCGGTTTTGCAACGAGGTCGTCAGATATTCCACGCCGTCATACACAGTTTCATTCAGGATCGCGAACTCCATATCGACGCTTTCCACAGCGGCCCAGGCATCGTCATTGGCCTGGGCAATTTCGCTCAGCAACGGCATTTTCTCGGCAAAACCTTGCCTCGTGCCAATCGACTGAGCGGTGGTCAAAAGAAATAATATCGTAAAAATAATTTTGCCGGTTTGGTCTCGCATAAAAATCCGTTTCCACCAAGTGTTTTTGAGAATATTACCGTACAGGAAAAAAGAAAACCACGTTGCAAGAAAGATACTATAATATTACATCTTTAGCAATTTGACACAAGACGAATTTACTGGTTGGCAGACAGTTTTAAATTATTGTTTGATTGTTTCGCGTGACAAGCGGAAAAGAAAAAACTCCAGGGTATATTTATTACGATCCTTTGCCGGGTGACTCAAAAAGCTATAATACAGAAGAACGACTAAGCATAATCATTGCGACAGGAATGTAAATCAAAAATCATTTTTCCTAATAGGTTAATATGTCATGGGTTGGGACTACAGCGAAAAAACGAAACAATTATTCATTGACGCCATTGAGCGCAAGCCGGGTACACACATCGGGGAGATCGAGAATCCGGATGGTTTTGGCGAACACGGTTCGATTGCCTGCGGTGACGCGCTGCGTTTTACCTTCCGGGTTGAACGCGACCCGATTGACCCGTTGCGCGATGTCATCACGGAAGCCCGGTATCTGACATTCGGCTGTACGTCCGCAATTGCGGCATCAGAAGCACTTTGCCTCTTGATCGAAGGGAAACGCCTCACGCCGCTTGAGGCTCTCAAGATCACGAATCAGGACATCGTGGACTACCTTGACGGATTACCGGAACAGAAAATCCACTGCTCGGTCATGGGGGCAGAAGCCCTCGAGGCGGCGGTTTTCAACTGGGCGCAAAAACGCGGCGTCAACCTCAATGCTCTCGGAATCGACATGCACGCCGACGAGCAAGACGAAGGCCGCGTTGTTTGCAAATGCTTTTCGATGTCGGAACCGTACATGAAACGAAAAATCGAGGAACTAAATCTGCGAACAATCCCGGATATTATCGGGGCGATCAAGGCCGGGGGTGCCTGCATGTCGTGCCACCATGCGCCCGGCGGATTGCAGGATTTGCTGTACGAAGTGTGGGGCAAGGGCGGTGGTCAGTTGTCAGTGGGCAGTGGACAGGCGGCAGAGGGCAAGGGGCAAGGAAGTGAGTTGGCTATCATTGACCAATTGACGAATGTGCCAACAGTTCCCATTGTCGGGGACAAAAAACCTTTTGACAATCTGTTGCAGAACCTGTCACCGTATCAATTGGCGAAAAAAATCGAAAAACTGCTTGATGATTACATTCGCCCGATGATTGCCCGGGACGGCGGTAACATTGAAATCATTGACATTAAGGATTGGCTTGTCTATGTCGAACTGACCGGAAATTGTGCCGGTTGCGCCGGAGCGGGGCAGACGATCAAACTGCTCGTCGAAAAAACGCTCAAAGATCAAATCGATGAGCGGATTCGCGTCGTGCAGGTGTGAAAAACGGCTATCAATGAATCAAGGGGACTTTGTCCCTGTCGATATTGTACAAAAATGACAATGCTCACAGTGCCAATTCCGACAGGTGACGTTTGAACAAACCCTCGGATTGTGATCTTCCGGCAAGTGCAATCTGACGACTGCGTCTCTGCATGATAACCCCTACGGTTGATATGGCACAGCATCGAATCGGACGTAATCGGGCAGTTCGCCGATGAGCGGCCGCAGGTATTCGAGGCACGCCTCGGTGACAAACAGCCGTTCGCTGTCAATATACCCGTCGGGCATCGGTTTTTCGCCGTTGGCCACTTCGGACAACGACGCCGTTCCGAGCGAGTATTTGTATGGAGAATTTGACTCGCGGACGATGCTGACCATGACACCGCTCGTGCCCGCGACGGCCAGTTTGACCGCCTGTTGACCGCAAGCCCAGGCTTCGTCGATGTCTTGTTGCACGGCACGGTCGGCGGCACACATCGAGAGCGATTCGCAAATCTGGAACTCACCGCGCCAGCCGAATTCGTCGGACAGTATCTTGTGTAAAAAAACGGCGGCACTGGTTCCGCCCATCGCACCAAATTCGACGTTGGCAAACTTGTCACGCGTCTGCGAGGCACTGATCGGCGTACCGTCGGCGTAGCAAACGCCTTCGCCGCACACAACACTGACCCAGCCGTACTTGTCGAAGGTCTTTTTCGTTTCGGCGAGGAACTGCTCCCGGACAAAAGGTCGCTCGGGTAGCAGGATGATGTGCGGAGCGTCATCGTCATTTTTCTTCGCACAGGCTGCTGCCGCCGGGAGCCAGCCTGCGGAACGTCCGACCGTTTGAAAGACGACGAACTGGTCCACCCGTTTCATGTCGCGCGCGAGCATCCCGGACTGCCTGACCGACATGGCGACGAATCGTCCCGCCGAAGCGAAACCGGGCGTGTGGTCGGTCGCAAAAAGATCGTTGTCCACCGTCTTGGGCACGCCGACGCCGCGCAGTTCATAACCCTGTTCGCGGCAGTATTGCTCGACGCGGTGGATCGTGTCCATCGTGTCGTTGCCGCCGATGAGGAAATAATAGCGGATGTTGTACTTTTTGAGCTGGTCAAGAACGAACGGCAGTTCGGCGTCCTTGAGCTTGTGCCGGCAACTGCCGAGGGCACTCGACGGCGTGGTCTTGAGCCATTCGATGGTTTCCGGCGTTTCCTTGCCAAGGTCGATGACCTCATTTTGCATGAAGCCTTCGATGCCGTACCGCATTCCGAGTACGTTTTCGATGCACTCGCGTTGCTTCTGTGCCTCTTGAATGATACCGCAAAGACTGGCGTTGATGACCGAAGTCGGCCCGCCGCTTTGCCCGAGAATCGCGTTTCCTTTAAGCATGGCGTTGTTGAGTTAGGAGTTCAATGTTAGCCGCGTCGCCCTGCGACGCGGTGTTGTTACAAATCAGGAATTCCCAAGTCAACTGAATTCCCACTCATCACAATCATAGCAGAGGAAATTTGTCATTCAAGCCGCTTTTTGGACAAAAATTAAAAAAGGTTCAGATGATTAAGGAAAACACAATCGCTTCGCCGCGTTGATCTTACTCCAATCGCTTCGGTGTTTTGACGATGGTGGCGGCCATGACAACCACGCCGATGACGCCCATGCAGATCATGTTTTTGATCAGTAGCGGCCAGACGTCGCCGGCCATGAAGACCGTTTGCAGGCAGGTCACGTAATAGCGTGCCGGAAAAATCCAGGTCAGCGCACGGATAATCGGCGGCATCGACGAAATCTCAAACAGCACACCCGACAAGAGGAAATTCGGCAAAAACGCAATGAGGAGTGAGGCTTGCGAGGCGAGAAACTGGTTTTTCGTAATCGTCGAAATGAGATAGCCCTGGATCAGTGCGACGCACAGGAACACGCTCGACGTGAGATATAACGCGAACACCGACCCGCGAAACGGTACGCCGAACAGGAACACGCCGATCAGTGCGCAAACCGTCGTCGATCCCATGCCGAGCAAGTAATACGTCAACAATTTGCCGATGATCATGTCGATTTTCCGAACGGGCGTTGCGAGCATCGCTTCCATGGTGCCGCGTTCCCACTCGCGTGCCACAACGAGTGAGGTCAGCATGATGCCGATGATTGACATGATGAGGACAATTGACCCGGGAACCAGGGCGTTGCGCGTGTTCAGTTCCGCATTGAAAAACACACGCGGCTTGACGTCGATGAGAACACCTGTTTGCATTTGTCCGTCGCGCATCCGGTGAGCCGACCACTTCGCCACGACGCCGAGAACGTAATTCCGGAGGATCGTGGCCGTATTGGTATCACTGCCATCGGTGAGCAGTTGCACGGTCGCGCCGCGCTGACCGGCAATTTGACGTGAAAAATCATTCGGCACCACGATTACGGCGCGTACTTGACTATCAACGATCGCCTGCTCTGCGGCGGCACGATGGTCGAAACGAATTGCGTCAATGTAATCCGTCGCAACAAATACCTGGTAAAACAACTCGGCCAAAGGCCCGCGATCTTCAAGTACGATGGCCGCCTTGACGTGTTTGGCGTCGAGCGAAAGCCCGTACCCGAAAATGAACAGCAAAATCAGCGGCAAAACAAACGCGATCAAAATGCTGCTTGGATCACGCAAAATCTGTAACGCTTCCTTTTTCATCAAGGTTTTGAGTTGACGGATGCGCGTGGTCATTGATGAAGTGGACGGAGTGAGGGTTACAAAGTCAGGACGGTCACGGCGAGCGGTGGTTTTCAGATGGAGTCACAAAGAAATTCAGAGTCCAGAGATGAGAGTTCAGAGTGTTTTCTTACTCTGAACTCTGCACTTCTTCGTATTTTCCTTAACATTTGTGTCTCAACAACCAACAAACGCAGCATTACTTTTTAGCAATATCATACGCCGCCAGAGCTTGTCCGTGGCGGACATACAACACGCCGTCGCTGATGACCGGGTGCGACCAGTGTTCGGCGGTGCCGTAGTCAATCTGGAAACTGCTGACCACGTCAAACGTGTCGCCGGGCTTTGCCAGGGCAAGTGTTCCGCTTCTTTCATCATACAGAATCATCTTGCCGTCGGCAAAAATCGTGACGCCTTTGCCGCGTCCTTCCCAGTTTTCCGAGTAAACCGTTTCGCCGGTATCCCAG
>WRMR01000064.1 GCA_009776995.1 Planctomycetaceae bacterium
AAATAAAAGGCGGGGAGTGGGGGGGGCGCAGATTACAAGCCTTCACGCTCGTTGAACTTCTTGTCGTGATCGCGATCATCGGTATTTTGATCGCTCTCTTGTTACCGGCCGTTCAGGCCGCCCGTGAAGCGGCACGCCGAATGCAGTGTTCCAACAATTTCAAGCAACTTGGATTGGCACTGCATACATACCACGACGCCCACAAGGCTTTTCCGGCGGGCAGTTGCTATTTCAGGGGATTTCGGCAGAATATCGGGTCAGTCGATTGCCCGACAAACGGTGCCATTCCGTTCATGCTCCCGTACATGGAGCAAACGCCGATGTATGATCTTTATGTTGATTATGCGACACGCGCGGATACCGATCCCACTTTGACCAGTGGCTATTATTGTGCCTGGGACCTGATTGAACGAGATTGGTATGCTCAAAAAATTCCGCCGTTGCTCTGTCCGTCCGATGGTGAAACCCAACAAGTAACGGCACAAACGAGTTCTTCCCGCACGAACGTTTATTACTGTGCCGGGGATGGTATTTGGACGTTTGCCCGTCGCCCTGATCAGGAATGGACGCCCCGTTCAAGTATCGGAAAACGCGGCTTTTTTCAGCGTGAAGTCTGGAAAACCATGGGAAGCGTCTCCGATGGCTTGAGTAATACGGTGACCTTCAGTGAACGTTTGCTCCACGATCAGGGCGGAGCGGACTTGAAACGTGGGATCGCACGATACCAACCGCACGATGGCGAAGCCCGGCCGGTTCTCTGCTTAAATAACGCGCGTGATCCCAACAACCGGTCGCTTATCCTGAACCCCGCATCACTGTGGACAGGATACATTTGGTCGAACGGTCGTGCCGCAGACTCCTGGTTTAACTGTGCGCTTCCACCAAATTCCGTCTCCTGTGTGGCCGGATCATTCAACGTTCATGAATGGGGGGTTTTTCCGCCCACGAGCAACCATACCGGCGGCGTGCAAGTCCTCATCGGTGACGGTTCGGTTCACTTCGTTTCCGATACGGTCGATTCGGGCGGGGCGATGGTTTACGATGCGGATATTTTCCAACAGACCGACGGCCCAAGTCCATGGGGCGTTTGGGGAGCCATGGGATCAATCAACGGCGGTGAATCTAAAACGGCCCTGTAAAATCCGGAACAACCGCGCTGTCGGATGATGTCATTGACATTCCGCGCAAACGTCGAAAAAACCGGTGTTTGCACGGAACGCGCTTTTTCTCTTACCATTTTCAAAGACAATTGAATTTCAGGAGTCAGGAAATATGAATAAAACACGGTTCGTTTATTTTTCATTGTGTGCCGTCCTGTTCCTTGCTGTGTTCCCCGGATGCGGTGGCAAAAAGAAGCCGGACGGTCTTCCTGCACTTTATCCCTGTGAAATCAAGGTCATGCAGGACGGTGCGCCGCTGGCCGGTGCCATTGTCAGTCTGGTTTTGACGGAAGGTTCCAATAAATGGGGCGTCAGCGGGGGAACAAATGACCAAGGCGTCGCAAAAGTTTACACTCATGGTGACTTTGCAGGTGCCCCGGCCGGTCAGTATAAGGTTTTGATCACGAAAACCGTGATCGAAGATGCGCCAACCCAGGAACAACTGAATAATCCCAACTATGCCGGCCCCATGGGAACGGACTACGATTATATTGACCTGCAATACAAGAGTCTGAAATCGACCCCGCTGACAATCGAAATCACATCCGGAAAAAACACAAAGGATTTCGATGTGGGGAAAGCCATTCGTGAAAAAGTGACGATCCGTTAGTACGGCAGAGCAATCAAAATTCACCACGAAGCACGATGAAGTTCAGAGTGTTTTCTTACCATGAACTTTGCATGTCTTCGTGGTGAATATCTCGTGAACGGTGTCCCATTGGGAAACCACCGTTGGGGGTTTACCTGCCCAACTGAAAATACTCCATGAGGAGCAACTGCCGGTCGGTGGGCGATTCGGCGAGTCGGGTTGCGTTTTTCGGGCCGGTGTGTTCGACGCTCCAGCCGTCCCATTCACGGAAAGCGTGATAGGCCCAATCCCAGTCGTTTTCCTCGAAAATCCCGATGCAGTCTTTCAGGTATCGGTACGCACTGTCGCCCGGTGCCCAGCGGATGGCACTGAACTCACCGAGATAAATATGCGCGTGATAATCCTTCTGAAACCGGAACACAGGTTCCAGAGCCTTGCGGAGTTGTTCCTTGTCCCAAAATTTCCCGTCAATCTCACCGGGATAGTTGAGCGGTTCGATATCGTCGTACACGCTTTGGTGCGTAAACTTGTGCGGCAAATACATGTGAACGCTGTAAACCACATTGTTGATCCCTTCCAGCGGTTCGAACCAGTCCAGGGAATCGGGCGAGCCCCACGGCGCAGGCTCGACAATGACGGCACGTTCCGGGTCAATGTTGCGAATCCGTTTCGCGGTCGCGGTGGCCAGTTGATGCCAGTTCATCAGACCGTCGGGCACGATTCCTTCGCACGGTTCATTGAGCAGATCATAAGCCCAAACCGCCTTGTTGCCCTTGAAACGTGATGCGATGACTTCCCAGGTATGCAAAAATTCCTCTTGCAACTCCTTTTTTTGGAACAGCGGCATGTTCGCGTCTTTGTCGCGCCCGCCAGGCGGGGTGTGCAGGTCGATCACGATCAACATGCCAAGTTCCTCACAAACCGGCAACAGTTGGTCGAGTCGCTTGTATTCGCGTTCAAGCCAATCGCGATATTGTTGCCTCGTTGCCGTATCGGCGGGACCGTTCGGAAAGCCGCCCCAGAGCAATTGCCAGCGAATGTGATTCGCCCCCCACTCGCCGCCGAGAACGCGAATGTCCCGCTCGCCGACATTTGTGCCGATCATTGCCCCGCGAAGCCGTGTTTGATCATGTCCCTTGTACACAGGTTGCGCGGTGATTACGGGATTGGTGACGTCCGAAGTTCTGCGCATCGTCCCGATTTCATGAATCGTGATTTCGTCAAACCACGCCGTTCCGGTCACGTTTTCCAGGCCGAGAATCAGTTGAATCCGTGTTGTGTCCGGCGGAATCACAGCGATCAACTCGATGGTTTGCCAATCAAACGTTCCGGTGAGATTGTCTTTTTGCAGCCATTTGTCCCCGCCGGGCGAAACGGCATGCAACATGCACTTGACGCCGTTCCAGGCGTTCGGCGGTTGTGAGACTTTCTCCGCCTTAATTCTTGCTGTGACCCTGACTCGTTTGCCGCAAAAGGAATCAGACGGCAATTCCGTCGTGACCGAAATGGAGCCAACTCCCTGCGATTGCGGCCTTGTGATTTTCAGCACGGGTTCACCGGTGCCGCTTTTTTCCAGTGACACGTTCGCCTGTCCCATGCCGGTCCAACTGTCACCGGGCAATTCGCGGAACGTTTGATGAAACAGCAAAGGAGGAGTTTCCGCTCTTGCTTCAACCGATCCCGTGCCGTAAAATACCACAACCGCGCAGCAGAACAAAATCATTCGTTGCATGGCTTTTCGCTTTCGTTTTGTGTGGTTGGACTTGCGACCCTCATCCCAAACCGGTCATCCGGGAGTGAAAGTCTTACGACAATTTCCCGTGGGTCTTGAGGTACTCAATCACTTCATCGGCGAGTTGGACGGCGGTTTTCGTGCCGGAGTCGAGAACCAGTTCCGGTGCAACCGGGGCTTCGTAAGGATCATCAATCCCGGTAAAGCCTTTCAATTCCCCGGCGCGTGCTTTTTGATAAAGACCTTTCGGATCGCGTTGCTCACAGACCGCGAGTGGGGCGTCCACAAAAATCTCGATGAAATCGCCTTCCCTGAGCGAATTGCGAACCCGGTCGCGGTCAACGCGATAGGGGCTGATAAACGCCGTCAGGGCGATGATGCCGGCCTCGGCAATCAATTTGGCCACCGCTCCAACCCGACGGATGTTCTCTTCGCGGTCCTGAGCGGAAAACCCCAGGCCAAACCGTTTGGCAAACTCTTCGCCGTGAACGTCCTTGAGCATTCCCGGCCCGGCGTTGAGACCGTGTCGTACATTGTCGCCGTCCAGCACATAACTGTGCTTTTTCATGGCGTGGAGTTTGTGATCGACCAGGTTGGCCACCGTACTCTTGCCGCTTGCACTCAGCCCGGTCAGCCAAACGACGCAACCCTTGTTGATATGAAATGCCTCACGTTCCTCACGTGAGACGGAATGCTCGTGCCAATGCACCTCGACTTTTGATTGTTCGCTCATCTATTCGATTGTCTGTTCCATGGTGATGGTTGTTCTTCCGTTGATAAACACACTCAACGCAACAAACAATTAATTATCATGTCCTGAGGCGTTGTGTCAAGGCGTCTGCAACCATTCAGAGCCGCAATCGTAAGATTGGCGGTTATGCAGGCTGTCGGTTAAAAATACTCAATCGCGTACAGAATCGCGTTGAGTGCCAGTTTGAAGGCATCTTCCTGTGTGTAGCCCTGGCATTGCAATGAGCCGCTCATTTCTTCCAGGGCGCAACTCAGGTCGTAGGGCGAAAGCACCACGCGCCAGCGGCCGTCGAACGAGACGCCTTCCAGTTCCGGCGCAATCGGCACGTTGACCACCTCGGTGCGGCGGCCTTCGATGCGTTGCGGCGTTCGCAACATCAGTGTTGGCAAATTGAACCCGCCGCAAGCATCGGTCAGCAGCGGGTCGTTCGGCGCAAGCTTCGTCAATTTCCGGTTGGGGAAGAGCGTCGCCATTTCCCGCCGGAACGATTCGGTAAAGGGTTTCGACGAACAAATCGCATTGACAAACAGGAACCCGCCGTTTTCGATATAACGTCGCAGGCGGTCGCGCTGGGCGTCGGTCAGTTCAATGGCGTTGCGGCCGTGCATGAACAAAATCGGGTAATCGAAAATCTCATCCTGATCGGGCGTGATTTTGATTGGCCGGACATCCACAGGAAGTTTCATCTCCCTGGCAAGCCGGTCGAGCAGTTTCGGGATGGCTCGCGGAGCCGAATTGGCGTTGCCTTGCAGATCAAGCATGGCAACCTGAATCCGGTTACCGCGATCATTGACGTGATCGGCGAGTCTTTGGTTTGCCGTGGTCGGGATTTCATATTTGAAACGCGGACTGCGCCCTGTCGCATAAGCCAGCACGTTCAGCCCGATGCCGAGTGCCGCGTCGATTTGCTCTTGAACGTGTTCGGGGTACGGCTCGCCGCGCTGGTGAAACCGTTGCAACTCCCACAGGCACGAAAGCGACGGCGGCACCGGACGCGCAGAATCGGTGCGCAGATTGCGATGTGGCGGCACATACACGACACTCGTGCGGCAACCGTAATCAATTCCTTCGAGCT
Source organism: Planctomycetaceae bacterium (assembly GCA_009776995.1). Classification (GTDB taxonomy): domain Bacteria; phylum Planctomycetota; class Planctomycetia; order Pirellulales; family Thermoguttaceae; genus WRMR01. Next base: position 5,308 of record WRMR01000064.1, read on the forward strand.
TCCGCATTTGCTCAACCGGGATCGTGATTTCAATCGACCAGACCGGATGATCGACGTCAAGCAGCCGCAGTTCGTATTCCGGGTCGTTGTCGAAAACATCGCGCATGAGTTGCCGGAAGCCGGCGTCGAATGTGTCGTCTTCCGGGTTGGCCTCGGCGAAAATGAACCCGCCGCGATCAATATAACCCCGCAGATTGTCGGCCAGTTGCCGCCGTTGTTGCGGCGTGCCGGAAAGCAGACTCTTGTCGCCGCACAGAAACAGCACCGGCGTTTGCAACAAATCATCCACCGTCGCGCTGCGAATGTCGATGATCGGCCATGACATTTCGAGCCGCCACTGGCGTTCGGCGAATTGCGTCAGATGATGCAAATCGTTTGGGTGCGGCGACCAGCCCGAATCGTCGGCGTATTTTCCCTTGGAGACGAGAATCGGCCGGCGGCCTTTCGCCAGAAACAACAATGCGTAGGCCGTCGCAATGTGGTCATAAGTTTCGGAACCTTGCTCACCTTTCCAATAACTTGCAACGATTCCTTTTTTTTGCAGGAGTGCTTGCGTTCCCTCGCGGAACCAGTCGTGTACACCGATCAAGCGAAGGGCCGAAAGCCGCCCGACGCGCTCGATGCCGTACAGGTAATAGTAGTTCCACGAGCCGGGCCAGGTCGTAAATCTTCGTGTCAGCCAGACAAGTCCCCTGTTGATTCTGTCCTCCACCGGATTTTCATCCGGCTGGCAACAGTAGATATCGCCGTCGCGCACAAAGGCCGAACGGCCTCCAAGGATGCCGTTGATCATGATAAGGTTGGCCACACCCGCACTGGTCATGGTCAACTGCCCTTCCGGTCTATTGTACTCCATATATCCCCAGGAACCATCGCGGTTCTGGCAGTTTTCCAGGTACGTTTTGGCCGCCTGCCAGGTTTCCGGCTTGACCATTGCACCGGCACGTTCGGCCTCGTACAGTCCGAGAATCGCGTATTGCACGTTGGAGTTGTCCGGAACGCCGCCGGAAATGTCATAAGACCAGCCGCCGTTGTACTCCGGCGTACCGCTCCCCTTGATCTGTGCCGCTTCGAGCCACGCAACGTTTTTCTGAATCAGGAGCATATCGCGCTGCGGGTCGGCCATCGCGTAGGCCATCGTTTGCAATGCCACGGTATAGGTCTTGCTGCCTTCCGGAGAAAACTTCCGCAGGTAACTCATTGCCTGATTGACCGCCGGATCGTCTTTTGTCAGACCGGCACTCAACAACGCCAGTACGCAAAGCGACGACGCACCGCAGGGATGACCACTCACTTCCTCCCAGGAGCCGTTCGGTTTTTGCGTGTTTTTCAGATAACGGATTGCCCCGTCAATCGCCCCCCGCACCTCGTCCGGGTCAAGGTCTTGTGCCGGAGCCATGTGTCCCGATCCAAGCACCATGCCCGCCAACAGAAGTGTAATAACAAGAGTTCGTTTGATCGTCATGATGGGATTGTTCCTTCCAAGGCGGAGCAGTGGCACGGCAGACGGGTTTTTGATATTATCCAATTCATAAGAATTTGATGTCGAATCACCAACCTTTTTGACTGAATTATCAACCGGAACGCGCGGAAAGTCAACCTCTGAATAATACCATAAAAAATATTCAGAGGTTTTTGTGGGATTTGAACTCAGGAGCCTCGCCAAAATCAACGGACGCAATAGGGATTGGTAATCCGTTGGGATTGCATCGCCCGGAAAAAATTTCAAATTCAACGAATCATGGCACTTGACACAGGCCGATAGTGTGGTTATTATGTAATCAGAATTGACATCCTCAATTTTTGAAAAATCAAACAATGAGTCCGTTTTCCGTCAACAACACAATCATTTTCAACTGGTGCCGGTGGTGCATAACCATTGACGCTCCGGCCGACGACGTCTTGTTGATGTGAGGAAACAGATTCCTGAAAATATCACAACGAATTTCAGTAAAGCCGTGAGTGTTCAAGCACTTGCGGCTTTTTTTAGTGGCTGGTGGCGAGTGGCGGGTGGCGGGTGGCGGGGGGCGGGTGGCCGAATAAAATCATTTCAAACTTCAAACGGCTCAAACATGAAAATCAAACCCACGCACGAACAATATGAAAATGACTGTCAACGCGCGAATGTCGTGCCGGTGACGCGGCAGTTGCTGGCCGATCAGCACACGACCGTTTCGCTGTTGCAACGTTTTTATCACGGTCAGGAGGGCGTTTTCCTGCTCGAAAGCGTCGAGGGCGGTGAGAAATGGGGACGCTACTCGTTCCTCGGAATTGACGCCCATGCCTTCGTCGAGGTTCACCAAAATGAGATTCGCCTCATTGAGCATGACGAGCAAGGCAACATCGCGTCGGAACAGACGATCCCGCATCACGGCAGGCCGCTCGAACAACTGCGCGAGATCATGACACAGTATCAAGTCTCGCAACACGCGGAGCTTCCCCGGTTTTTCGGCGGACTGGTCGGCTATTTCACGTATGAAATGGTGTCGTTTTTTGAGAAAATTCCGCACAAGCTGGAGAATGAACCGTATGCCGGTTTCGTGATTCCGCGAACCTTGCTCATTCTCGACAACGTGAAACAGGTGTTGACCGTGTGTGTGTTGACATTTCCCAACCGGCATCAAAAAACACCCGACCTGTTGTATCGCCAAGCCGTCAGCGAACTGGAACGCATCGTTGCGGAACTCGAAAAGCCCATCGCGGCGGCGCAACCGCATGTTGAAAGCGAGCTGTCGCTGATGCCGGTGCTTTCCGAGCGGGACTACCGCAAACGGGTTGAGAAAATCAAGGAGCACATCGTTTGCGGCGACATCATCCAGTGCGTGTATTCGCAACCGTTTGTCGCCGACGAAGCCCCGGACGCGATTGCACTTTATCGGGCGTTGCGTTTTGCGAATCCCGCACCGTACATGATTTTCATGCACCTGAGCGGTAATGTGCTGGCCTGTTCGTCGCCGGAAACGATGGTCCGGCTCGAAGGCCGGACGGCGACGCTGCGTCCGATTGCCGGAACGCGAAAACGGGGCGAGACCGAACAGCGCGACCGCGAGTTGGCCGACGAAATGCTGCGCGACCCGAAGGAAAAAGCGGAACACCTCATGCTCGTCGATCTCGGACGGAACGATCTCGGACGTATTGCGAAAACCGGCACCGTGCAGGTCACCGACCTGATGTTCATCGAGCGGCACTCGCACGTCATGCACCTGGTGTCGAACGTCACGGCGGAACTCGAAGACGGTTACGACGGCTTCGACCTGTTCCGTGCGACGTTTCCGGCGGGCACTTTGAGCGGTGCCCCGAAGGTGCGCGCGATGCAGATCATCGCCGAATACGAAACAACGCCGCGCGGGCCTTACGGCGGTGCCGCCGGGTACATTTCGTTCAGCGGCAACATCGACTTCGCCATCACGATTCGCACCGCCCGCATCAAAGACGGCCAACTCACCGCCCAGGCCGGCGGCGGCATCGTGTACGACTCCGTCCCCGAACTGGAACGCATGGAAACGGTCAACAAGGCCATGGGCATCGAACGGGCACTGGAGTGGCTGGTCGTAAGGGAGTAGTGGCGAGTGATTAGTGGCTAGGGGCTAGGGGCTAGGGGCTAGGGGTGAGTGGTGAGGTAGGGCGGTCACGCCATGACCGCCGCTGTTTATCACCACGAAGCACGAGGGACACGAAGGTTTTTAACGCAAAGGTTGGCATCGAAGACTTTGCCCTGTAAGGGCAGAACATAACAGCCCAGGGCAAGGCGGCAGAAATATTTGGCCGGAGTACCGACATTGCCGCCGCCCTGGGTGATGATACCCCAAAAATGATACGACCCTGAAAGGGTCGAACAAAGGAAGAATGATCCAAGTAACAAATCCATTTTATATTACGCCCTTGCAGGGCGATCATGTTTTTTAGCGCGCAACGTCACCCAGGGCGGCGCGGAGTACCGCTTACCCTGGGCTATATATGCGTAGCCCTTACAGGGCAAAGACTTCGTGATTCTTCGTGACCTTCGTGGTGAAAAAAGTACAAGAATACCCCCGCCGGGTACTCGAATACCTCGATTGACGTATTCGAATACTAAAAAATGGTTCTCGAATACCTCGATTGACGTATTCGAATACCAAAAAATGGTTCTCGAATACCTCGATTGACGTATTCGAATACCAAAAAATGGTACTCGAATACCTCGATTGACGTATTCGAATACTAAAAAATGGTTCTCGAATACCTCCGCCGGGTATTCGAATACCCCGGCCAGGTACTCGAATACCCCCGCCAGGTACTCGAATACCCCGGCCAGGTACTCGAATACCCCCGTCAGGTACTCGAATACCCCCGCCGGGTACTCGAATACCCCGGCGCGATCAACGTTGAACAAAAAATCGCGGCTTTTTGCGACAAAATCACGGCGTCAAAACCGGAAAAACCGGTCACCACTAACCACTAGCCCCTCGCCCCTCACCACTAGCCACTCACCCCTCGCCACTCAAAAATGCAAACCCTTGAAAGACACATCAAAACGATCATGCCGGCGACGATCACCGGGTCGGTGATTCAGACGCAGGGGAATACGATTTCCGTGTCGGGGTTTCCGGCACCGGTCGGGGCGATTGCGCAGATCGAACGCATGGCCGGCGAGCCGCTCATGGCGGAAGTGATCGGGTTTCGCGACCATCTGACGCTGCTGTACCCGTTTTCCGAAATTTCGGGCATCCGGCGGGGCAATCACGTCGGCCTGTTGCGGACGGTGCCCTGGCTGCGGGTCGGCGATCAAATGCTCGGACGCTGCGTCGATGCGATGGGGCGGATGGTCGATGGCCTGCCGACGCCGGTTTTGCCGGACCGCATTCCGTATCGGGCGGAGCCGCCGGAAGCGTGCAGCCGGCCGCGCATCAGGGACATCCTGTCCACCGGCATTCGTGCCATCGACGGGATGCTGACCTGCGGACGCGGGCAGCGGCTCGGCATTTTCGCGGGTTCGGGCGTCGGAAAAAGCGTCACGATGGGCATGATGGCACGTTACACGAACGCGGACGTCAACGTGATCGGGCTGATCGGCGAACGCGGACGCGAGGTCAACGATTTTATCGAACGCGATCTCGGCGCGGAGGGCATGAAAAAAAGCGTCGTGGTCGTGGCAACGTCGAACGAACCGGCGTTGATGCGAATGCGGGCGGCCATGACCGCGATGTCGATTGCCGAGTATTTCCGCGATCAGGGCAAAGACGTGCTGTTTTTGATGGACTCGGTGACGCGTTTCGCGATGGCCCAGCGGGAAATCGGTCTGGCAGGCGGCGAACCGCCGACAACAAAGGGCTATCCGCCGTCGGTGTTTGCGATCCTGCCGCGATTGGTCGAACGCGCGGGACGTTCGACGCTGGGAAGCATCACCGCGTTTTTTACCGTGCTGGTCGAAGCGGACGACCACAACGACCCGATTGGCGACACGGTGCGGGGATTGCTCGACGGGCACATCTGGCTTTCGCGAAAACTGAGCACGCGCGGACATTACCCGGCCATCCACCCGATTGACAGTATCAGCCGGCTGATGCCCGATATTTGCGAGCCGAAACACCTCAAGGCGGCGCGTGCCATGCGGCGGCTGCTCGCGATTTACGCCGATAACGAGGACATTATTTCCATCGGCGCGTACCGCAAGGGCAGCAACCCGGACATTGACCACGCCATTGAAATGAAGCCGCTCATCGACCAGTATTTGCAACAGGCCGTCGATGACGGCGCGAAACTCGAAGAGAGTGTGGAACGGATCACACAATTGATGCTGGGGGAGTAGTGCAGAATGCAGAATGCAGAATGCAGAATGCAGAATGCACTTGCGCTGTTGACGATTAATGTGAAACAACGGGATATTTAATCAATGGAAAGTATAATGCAAACTGGAAAAATGTACAAGTGTCGTTGGATGCTTCCCATTCTGCATTCTGCATTCTGCATTCTGCATTTGTCACGTGTTTAACTTCCGATTAAAACCTTTACAAAAGATAAGAGAAAATGTTCGCCGCGAACGCCAGACGGAACTGGCCAGGGCGTTGGAGGCGGAGGCGGTCGTGCGCGGGAAGATCGAGAGCATTGCGCATGACATCGCCGGGACGAAAGAGGAAGGCCGCAAACTGGCTTCGGAAGGGCGGATCAATGTGGATTTTCTGGTTGGTCTGCGGCGGCATGAGGCGTATTTGCTGGCACAAAAGCAGGAGGCGGAACAGAAGCTGGAACAGGTGCTCACGGAGGTCGAGCGGCGGCGGCTCGCGGTGGCCGAAGCGGACAAGGAAGTCAAAATCATGGAGAAACTGCACGAGAAACTCAGGGACAAATACGACGCGGAACAGTCGGCAAAGGAAATCGTCGCGTTCGATGAAATCGCGTCGCAGCGCGCGGCAGGGAGGGTTAGTGATTAGTGGCCAGTGGCTAGTGGCGAGGGGCTAGTGTAGAGTGCAGAATGCAGAATGTAGAATGAAGAGAGCAGAGAGTGGAGAGCAGAACGCAGAGATTTTTTCAGACGCAACAGTATCTCTGCATTCTGCACTAACAACTCGCCACTAAAAAAATGAGCGGAATTATTCCTTTAGGTTACGGACGTGTCAGTCAGCCGTTGATTAGCGGACGCGAGTTGTGGGGTACTCAATCCCAGCTTGCCAAACTGACAAGTCTTGAGTTGCAGTTCTTGACAGGGCAACAGTATCAACTCGGCAGCGAGTCGCCCTACAAGGCAACGCAAACGGTCAGCATCCAAATGTTGCTGGAACGCAAATCGCAGTCGGTGACGAACCTGACGATCACGCAGTCGTTTTTGTCGGCAACGGATTCGACCTTGTCAACGATTTCCAATCAGGTCATCGACGCGCGCGGCAATGCCCTCAAGGCCGTGCAGACGACCACCAGTGCAACGGAACGCCTGGCTTTGGCCGGAGAGGTCAAATCGATCACGCAATCGATTTTCAATCTGGCCAACACGCAATACCTCGACCGCTACCTCTTTTCCGGTTCGACAACCTCAACACTGCCCTTTGTCTGGGGGAGCGATTCCAACAGTGTCAAGTACACCGGCAACGAAACCTCACTCAACACCTGGGGCGATCTCGGCATTTTGACCCAAAGCAACGCCGATGGCGTTTCGGTGTTCGGTGCAGTCTCGGAGGCCGTGCGCGGAGCGACCGATCTCAATCCGACGCTGCAACCGGAAACGCTGCTCTCGACGCTCAACGGCGGCAAGGGCGTCGAATTGGGACAAATACGCATCTCTTACGAAGTCAACGGCAAGGTGACCAGTTCCGACATCGACCTGAGCCGCTGTGTCACCATCGACGACGTGCGCAAAGCCATCACGAAAAACCAGCCGGTCGGTGCGGTGATCAACGTCGATCTGACTGACAACGCGTTGAAAATCGGGCTGTCGCCGAGCGTGTCGGGCTCCATCACGATCACCGAAATCGGTCAGGGCAAGACGGCGCAAACGCTGGGCATTGACTCGAAAACGCCGATTCCGTCGGGAAGCACACTGGCGGGCAAAGACCTCAATCCGGCGGTCACAAAAACGACGAGTCTGGACGCGATTGGCGGTTCGAAGGCGAAAACGTATCTGCATTTCGCGGGGGACAACAACGACATCGTGTTGCAGGCGGTGCAAAACGGCGCAGCGATCACCGATGCCAACGGCAAAACGTGGGACATGAACGGCATTGAAATTGCTGTTTTGTCGGATGCAAGCGTGACGCCGGGTTCGGAAACGGTGACTTACGACGAGGCAACAAATCGAATCACGATCCACACGCACCCTGACCTGACAACGGCACAGGACATCATGAACGCGGTCAACAGCGCGTCACAGGCAGGGACGATCCCGCCGCTTGTTGCGTCGTTGGATTCGGTTGATCAAACGGGCAAAAACAGCGGTTCGGGGACGGTGCCTTTTCCGCCGGGGACGTCTGTCCTGTTGGGCGTCACCGCTTACGGTTCGGGCGAACCGTTCGACCGTTCGGGAATGCAGATCGTCAATGACAACAGGATACACGTCCTGGATTTTTCGGACTGCGCGACCATCGGCGACCTGCTCAACGAGTTGAACGACGAGGCCGTCGGCCTGATGGCAACGATCAACGCAAGTGGCACGGGCATCGATGTGCGTTCGCGCGTCAGCGGGGCGGATTTTGAAATCGGTGAAAACGGTGGCGGCACGGCAACGCAGATCGGACTGCGCACCTGCGCCGGCGCGACGCTGTTGAGCCAGTTGGATTATGATCGCGGAGTCGTTGACTACGACGGACCGGGAACGAACGCCTGGGCACAATACGAATCGAAATCGGCCAACAGTGCGCTGCTTATCACGGCAAAGGATGAAGGCACCGTCGGCAATGGTTTCACAGTCAATTTCGTGCAAACAACCGATCCGGACGGACGAGTGCTCGTCTCGTGGGATTTCGTGCCACCAGCGCAACAACAGGACGCGAAAACCATCACCATCGGCATCAATTCCGGTGTGACAAAAGCCTGCGAAATCGTGGCCGCATTCAATGAGCAGGTCGGGCCGCGTGACCTGTTCGTTATGACGCTCGACGACACGGACGGCACCAACGCGGGTCTGGGCGTCGTGTATGAAGGTACCACCGTGACAGGTGGCGGCGAAAAC
>WRMR01000065.1 GCA_009776995.1 Planctomycetaceae bacterium
GCAAAGATTTTGCAAAAACAAATTCGCCGTTTGCAGGTATTGCTGCGCAACGTCAAAACGATTCGACGTGTCCGGGTTGGAACCTTCGTCGAGCAACGTCGATAGTCCGAGCAGCGTGTTGCGCCAAAATTCCTGCAATTCCGCCGGCAAACCGTCAATTGGCCGCACAGCGTCACGTTGATTGCCCAATGTGAGGTTCATTAATCGCTGGTTGATTTCCACTTGCAACTGCTCTTTATGGTCAAGGGAATCGGATTCGGCAATGAGCGAGTTGAGCATATTCAATGCTCGTCCGGCCGTTTCGTCCCAGCTTTCCTGGGAAAATGACGCTGTGACACTTCGGACCTGCGGTGTTGAATATGTTTCGCGAGAGGAATCGGCCTCATTGTTTCCATGGAGCGTTCGCACTTCCATTTGTGGATAACCGTCGTCCCCGGACCTGCCGCTTCTGATGTCGGTCCAATCCCGTGAGACATGGTTCACCTCGTCTTCCTCTTCTTCCACTTCCACTGGCGACAAAGAAGTCATCACCGGGGTTTCACGGAGACTGGGATCGACAATTCCGATCCTGGTCCGGCTTGATCCCGTGGAGCGATTACCCAAGCGATTCACTGTCGGTTGAAAAGTCATGCTTTCCCGAGTCCCAATGACTGGAGCAGTTGGGGCAAGTGGTTGACTGAATGGCAGGGTTTCCCGGGTGTCCGTGTTCGTATTCTGTGGAGCCGGTACGTCGGTTGGCAGGTCCGACGACTCCGTTGGCGATTCCATCGGTTGCAACGTTGAGAAATCGCCGGGAGTCGCCACCGTTGGCAAGGTCGTGTCCGTATTAATCTTGTTGATGGCTTCCGGTTCGTTTTGTGAACCATCCATGCGGAATGCCACGTTGGTTCCCGAATTCAAGTCAGCCACCTGACGAATCATGTCTTGTGCATTTCCGGCTGTGTTCGAGTGATGGTATGGCATAGTCATTTCGGCTGTCGTCACGTCTCCATCAGAATGATTCAACAGTCGAATCGGCGGTTCACCGGAATCACGTTCGTGAACCGCCACATTGTGCGAAACCTGCATGATCGGGTGAGGCGGGGGTTGGCCGCCGCCTGTACTGCGAATGGCGGCCAGGTAATTGGCCATCAAGTAACTTCGCATCGTCGGCGATTCCTGTCGCAATGACGCGATGATTTCCGTTTTCTGTTCCGAGGAAAAGTAATCCGTTTCATTGAGGATTGCGGCAAATTCGACGATTTCCTGCGGATCGTCTTCGCGAAGAATCAACGTCTGAAGTGACGCCTGCGGCGCAAGACTCTCACGATCATCCGACAAACCGGCAGGGACGGGTTGTTGCAAGTATGTTGCGTTTGTCGCGGTATATCGATTGTCTTCAGCCCGGTGCGATGGAAATTGGAATGGATTCCAAAAGCCGAACAGCCCCCCGATTTGCGGTGGCCGATAACCGGGATACGCTTGCTGAACCGGGTGCTGGCGATAGGTCAGGCGATCGGGCGCCAAATGGGGAGGAACGGCCTCCTGTTGACGGACTGTGCCGTCGGTTTGCTGTTGACGCATGGCGTCAGGAATGTGGCAACCTGCGAACAAAACGGAAAACAGGAGGGTAGCCAGGACACAAAACAGGCGCACAAAACAGTCCTTTGGCGGAATGCCAAAAGACATCTTGCACATCGGCATCACCTGTTTGTTTGGCCGTCTCGCTGTCATTCTTGTATGCGCCAATTTCCGTATCTGTTAGACCCCCTGAAAGTGTTGCGGTTGCGAATGGTACGGTATCTCCCACCGGAAAACAAGACCGATTTCGTTAATATTTATGTTTTTTTGGATTCTTTCATGCTGAAGATTGCTTGCACCGATGGAAACATTCATGGTATAATATATTGTGCGAACTGCGGAAAGGTTTCAGAATTGAACGGCACGAACACAATGCAACACAAAGGCTTGCGTTTTTTCAGACTGATGACGCTGATCGTCCTTGTTGCCTTTGGCTTGCGATTGGGTGCGGCGTATTACTGGCAGTCACGGGTCGCAACCAACGAGCCGGGGTTGTATTTCGGCGACAGTACAACTTACTGGTGGCTTGCCGGGGCGGTTTCTCAAAGCAAACCGTATCAATTTGATGATTGGCAAGTCTTTCGGATGCCAGGTTATCCCTGTGTACTTGCGCCGCTCTTTTGGCTGTACGGTGGCGAACCACCTATAATGGCCGCACGAATCGAAAACGCTCTGCTCGGCTCGCTGCTCGTTGTCGCAGTGGGTGCATTCGCGTTCCAGTTATTCCACGACCGGAAAATCGCGTTGTGGGCAAGTCTTTTGGCCGCATTTGAACCGTGTACCGTAATCACCAGCGTCTGGGTTTTGTCCGAAACGCCGTTTTGCCTGGCAATGATCGGCCAATTGTCGGTACTGGTTGCCGCAATTCGGGCAAAAAGCAAGCGGCAACTGATTCTCTATTCGGCCTGGTTTGCTGTACTATCTGCTTTGACGGTTTATTTCCGGCCAAGCTGGTTGTATTTCAGTTTGTTTGCATTGATTGCGTATTTTACCTATTCATTACCATCACTCAAAAATACCACAACGTCTTCTTTTTGCCCGATGAAACGTGCAATAATCATTGCTCTGATTCTCGTGCCGGTTTTTTGCCTTTGTCTGGCACCCTGGTGGATTCGCAATTACCAGATCACAGGTCGATTTGTTGCAACAACCTTGCAGATGGGGCCCAGTTTATATGACGGCCTCAGTCCGACTGCAACCGGTGCCAGCGACATGGCTTTTGTGGACGAATTTCGAAGAATCGAACGGGAACGAGCAACTCCCAACTCAAAAGACATTTATGAATACCGCGTCAACGAACGCATGAAGAAAGCGTCGTTGGATTGGGCAAAAACACACCCCGGTCGAGTATGCGAACTGGCCGTGATCAAATTTTTTCGGCTTTGGAACGTTTGGCCGAACGAACCGGCTTTTGCCAACCCCATTGTTCGCATCATTGTGTTTTTGACCTACACGCCGATCTTGGTTCTTGCTCTCATCGGGTTTGGTGTAACATGGCGTCGTGGATTCGATTACGCCATTTTGATTTTACCGGCAATTTATCTGACGATGCTACATGTGATTTTCGTGTCATCATTGCGATACCGCGTTCCGGCGATGCTCTGTCTGATGATTCTCGCGGCCTTGATGCTGTCACAGTTGTTCAAAAATCAGAGCCGCGACGGTCACGGAGCGGTCGAATCAGCGACAAAATGACGAAAACACTTGGTTTCCTGTTATTTCTGCATTTTGTAGCCGTAATAGAACAAAACAACTCCGGCACAGATGAGGCTGTACGGAAAATAATCGGCCACGGAGAGTCGCGGTGATTCGATTTGCAGCTTGTCCGCCACGACAGGGTTAAGCGTCACCTCCTGGATGCAAAAAAGTTGCAATCCAAGTAGCACGGCAAATATTCCCAAACCAAGAAAAAGTATGCGTCCCATACCAATACCCTATCGACTTGCCAAAGGAACATCATTGCAGGTTTCGGTCACTTTCCAGTTACACGGATTTTGCCGGGCTTTGGCCGCAAGACGACTTGCCGAAAAACAATTTTTTGGTATAATGTCAGCATGATTGTGGTTTTTTATAACCATAAGTTTTGGAATGACTTAATGCAAAACAGCAGGCAACCGGAACGAATCGGCAAGATACTCACCCGGATCATGGCCAGGCGGGGGTTCCAGCGACAGATTTCGCAGGAAGTGCTGGAAACGGTTTGGGGAAAAATGGTCGGTGAAACCCTTGCCGGTAAAACCCGGATTGGCAGTCTGCGGCGCGGAACGCTTGAAGTTTTTATTCGCCACAAGATTTTCGAGCAGGAATTATCGTTTCGGCAAGCCGAATTGGTGCAAGCCCTTAACGCCGCACTGGGCGAGAACAAAATTAAACGATTGAAGTTTACATTAGTCTGAACCGGATTTTCATAAGATTTGCATGATTACCATGTTCAGTCAATCATTTTGGAAAATCTTGTCAAAATCCAGGTTTGGACATGAATAGGAAGAATAAATGAGCACAAATCAGGATGCCGGTGGCAGCACGGAAGATTTTCGCATCGAGCCGCAGGAGCATATCTCGCAAGCGATCCCGGAGGCCAACGCGGAATACACGGCCAAAGACCTCGAACACTTGAGCGATCAGGAACACGTTCGTAAACGTCCGGCCATGTACATCGGCGATACGGGAACTCACGGCCTGCACCACCTGGTCAGCGAGGTCGTCGATAATTCCATCGACGAGGCAATGGCAAAATTTGCGACCACCATCCACGTCACCATCAACAACGATGGTTCGGTCACGGTCGAAGACGACGGACGCGGCATTCCGATTGAAGAACACCCCGATCTGAAAATCTCGACACTCGAAGGCGTCATGACAGTCCTCAAATTCGGCGGCAAATTCAGCAAGGGGGCTTACCAAACTTCGGGCGGTTTGCACGGCGTTGGCGTTACGGTCGTCAATTTTCTCTCTGAGTGGTGCGAGGTGGAAGTGCGACGCGGCGGGATGGCGTATCAACAGGAATATGAACGCGGTATTCCGACCGGTGCGGTTTCACAAATCGGAAAGTCAAGCCATCGCGGAACAAAAACGACCTTTAAGCCTGACCCGGAGATTTTCCCCGACACCAAATTCGACTACAAGGTTTTGCAACGACGCCTGCAGGACCTGGCTTTTCTCAATCGCGGCGTCAAAATCATTCTGCGCGATTCGCGGACGGGCGATGAGGACAGTTACGACTACAAACGGGGGTTGATTGATTTTGTCGAATACCTCAACCGTTCGACCGATCCTCTGCACAAGGAAATCATTCCTATCGATCAGGAAGTGGACGGCGTGGGCGTCGAAATCGCGATGCAATACACCGCCGAATATACGGAAAACATCCGCTCCTACGTCAATAATATTCACACCATTGAAGGCGGTACGCACCTGAGCGGTTTCAAAACCGCCCTAACCCGAACGCTCAACAACTACGGCAAGAACGAGAACATGTTCAAGCAGCTCATCCCAACGGGGGATGACTTTCGCGAGGGTCTGACGGCTGTGATTTCGATGCGTGTTCCCAACCCGCGATTTGAAGGGCAAACCAAAACCAAGCTGGGCAACGGCGAAGTTGAAGGAATCGTCAATTCCGCATTCGGCGAGGCACTGGCCAAATTTCTCGAAGAGAATCCGAAAACCGCGCAAACGATTGTGAAAAAGGGATTACTTGCCGCCGAGGCACGCGAGAGTGCCCGCAAGGCGCGCATGATGGTGCGCGAGCGCAAAGGGGCACTCAGTAGCGGCGGGATGCCCGGCAAGTTGCGCGACTGCACAAGCCGCGATGTCGAGAAATGCGAACTGTATCTCGTCGAAGGTGACTCCGCCGGCGGGTCGGCGGAAGGCGGTCGGATGCGGGAATACCAGGCGTTGTTGCCGCTCCGGGGCAAGGTCATTAACGCCTACAAAGCCCGCGACGACAAAGTGCTGGCCAATGAGGAAGTACGCAGCATGATCGCGGCACTTGGTTCCGGGTTCGGTGCCGATGTGGACCTGAGCAAACGCCGCTACGACAAGGTGGTCATCATGACCGACGCCGACGTGGACGGATCACACATCCGCACGTTGCTGTTGACGTTCTTTTATCGGCAGATGTACGAACTGCTCAAGGCGGGACATGTTTATCTGGCGCAACCGCCGCTCTATCGTGTCACGCAAAAGACCGGCAAAAAGACCTCGACCTACGTGCAGACCGACGAGGAAATGAAGCAACAACTGCTCGAACTCGGCCTGAGCGGTTCGCAGTTTGAAACGGAAGACGGCAACGTCATCGAAGGCGGGACAATGGAACGCCTTTGCCGGACGCTGGCCGCCATTGAGGATTCCATCGTCGCACTCGAACGTCGCGGGATCAGTCTCAAGGATCATGCCGGACGTCAGGACGCGGAATCGGGGCGGTTGCCTGTGTTCCATATTCTCTGGAATCACAAGGACTATTGGTTCACCTCGACGCAGGAACGGGACGAGTTTATCGCGAAAAATCAACAGGAATCGGGCGAAGCGGCAACGATTTCCTCAGAAAGCGACAACGAAACGGAAGACATTAAAGCACACGCTGACCACAAGATGCGTATTCTGGAATTGCATGAAGTGCGTTCGATCAACCGCCAGTTAGCCGACCTGCGCGAGATGGGTTTCGGCATTGACGCGCTCATGCCGAAAGTGCGCACCGGCATCCAGACTCCGCGCTATACGCTGAAACGCGGCGACAACGCGTCCGGTCTGGAGGATTTGCGCAGTCTGCTCAGTGCCGTGCGCGCGGCGGGCGAAAAATCGCTGGACATCACCCGTTTCAAGGGTTTGGGCGAAATGAACGCCGAAGAGCTTCGCGAAACGACGCTCGACCCGAAAAATCGTGTGCTGGTCCAGGTGACGATGGAAGACGCCTCCGCCGCCGACGATCTGTTCCGCGTCCTGATGGGTGATAAAGTCGAACCCCGCCGCGAGTTCATCGAAAAACATGCGCTGGAAGTGAAGAATCTGGATGTGTGAATCATGCCCATTCCCGTTTTTGAATATCCCGTGACCGTTTTGGTTTCGGACATCGACGAGATGGATCACGCGAACAATGTGTGCTATATTCGTTGGATGCAGGAGGCGGCCATTGGTCATTCGACCCGCAACGGATGGCCGACGGAACGTTATATCGCGGCGCAATGGGCTTGGGTCGCGCGCCGGCATACGATTGACTACCTGCAACCGGCATTTCTCGGCGACGAACTCATTGTGCGCACCTGGGTCGCCGAGTTCAAGCACGTCCGTTCGCGCAGAAAGTACATGATTGTCCGCAAATCGGACGACGAAATTCTTGCCAAAGCGGAAACCCATTGGGCCTTCGTCTCAACGGAAACACGACGCCCCATGAAAATCCCGCAGGACGTGAGTGTGTGTTTCATCCCGGTCGGCGAAGAACCGACGATTCCAGTTAAGAGTGAATCGTGAATAACGAATCGTGAAAAATTCGTAACGATTCAGTGGCATATTTGGTTTGCATCCCGTTGGATTGCAGGGAATTTTCGTCACTTCAAACCCAGTATTCCGCTGAACAGTTCCCTTTTTGTTTCGGAAGCTTTTCGGGCACAACATCATCACTCCATGCGTCGTTTGAACATGAAAACCGCAGCGGAGAGCGTCAACGCGGCGATGGCGAACAGCGGCAGCATGTTGATCAGGACGACTTGTGTTGACATGCCGCGAAGAAACAGCCCCTTGATGATGACGATGAACCAGCGGACCGGATCAACGACGGTCAGCGTTTGCAGCCATTCGGGCATGTTTTCAATCGGCGTGGCGAAACCGGACAGCATAATCATCGGCGGCATGACCAGAAAGCAGCCAAGAACCGTCTGCTGTTGCGTCATTGAAAGCGAACCAATGAAAAGTCCGATCCCGATGATCGCCAGCAGGAAGGCTTCCAGCGCAAGAACCAGCAGCAGAAACGATCCCTTGAGCATAATGCCGAACGCGAGAATGACGATGGATGTGACCAGTCCGGCGGAAAAAGTCGCCAGCACCATGGCGGGCAAAGCCTTGCCGATAAGGATTTCGAGCGGCGAAAAAGGCGTGACAAGCAACTGTTCGAAGGTGCCCATTTCGCGTTCACGGGCGATGGAAAGTGAGGCAAGCGGCAGTCCGACCACGGTGGCGAGAAGACAAATCAGGCAAGGCTCAAGTGCCTCTTGCGGGTTGAGGTTCGGGTTGAACCAGTTGCGGGTCACAACCTCGGCATCTGGCCTGGGAGTGACGCCGGACGATTGCGCTATGTGACTTCGGGCGTAACTCTGCACGATGGTTTGCATGTAACCGCCCACGATGGAAGCCGCGTTCGTCTTGCGGCCGTCGATGAGAATTTGCACGTCCGCCGAGCGATCCGGCGCAAGCAGATTCTCTGAAAAGTCCTGCGGAATGACCAGCACGGCAATTGCACGTTGGTTATCGATGGTCGGATCAATCTCGTTCAGATGCTGGAGATGCAACACCTTCGTAAATGTCGGCGTGTTCTCGAACCGCAAAACAAGTGATCCGCCTTCGGCACCGCGATCCTGGTTGAGTACGGCCAGCGTCACGTTTTTGACTTCCTGTGTGATGGCGTAAGAAAAAACCACAATCTGTATAATTGGCGGTACAATCAAAAAAAAGCCGTGATTTCGGTTCCCGCAACACGGCGAGAAATTCCTTGATCATTAAGTGATAAATGCGATGGAAGGGCGTTGTCAAGTTATGTAGCATGTTTGTGCAGGTTGTTCACAAGGGGTATAAAATAAGGCAATCTGGGGTAAAATGTTTACCCCAAGGGGTGCGCAACAAGGTGGGGTTTCAATCGTCCTGTTTCTTACTCTATTCTGTTTCACAGGTTTTGCCCGACTGGGAAGTGATTTTCCCTGACCGGGCTGTCTTGTCGCTGGATTTCATGGTACATTGTGCTTGGTCGTTTGTGTGGGATATGCGTTTCAATTCCATTGCAACTTGTTTGCCAACCCCATTTTACCACAACGACCTCTTTCAAGAAATCCAGGTCACTGAAATTTCCAGGCTAAGGAGATTTCAATTTTTTATTAAAAAACCCATTCCAATGAAAAAGTATTTAATCTCATTGTGCACATTTTGGGTGTTATTCTTTACGGGATGGCAACCAAACCTTTTCTGTTTATCGCCCTCAGCCAACGACTTGGTTTTTACCGATCTTGCCACTGTCTGGGACGAAGGCATTCCCTTGGGTAATGCCATCATCGGTGCGCTGGTATGGCAAAAAGGCGATTCGTTGCGCATGTCACTCGATCATGTCGGGCTTTGGGACTTGCGTCCCATGGTCAACCGCGATTTGTTGCCGGTGCATAACTTCCAATGGGTGCAGGAACAGGTGGCAAAAAAAGACTATCGCCCAGTCCAGCAAATGTATGATGTGCCTTACGAAACTTCGGCCTTTCCGACAAAACTCCCCGGCGGGGCACTGGAATTTGATACGACAGAGTTGGGAAAAGTCGATACGGTGCGGTTATTCCTGAACAATGCCTTATGCGAGGTCCAATGGACGGACGGTGCCCGCTTGCAGGCGTTTGTCCATGCCACGGAAAACAAGGGATGGTTCCTGTTTGAAAACGTTACCGGTGATTTCATGCCGGTCTTGGTGACGCCCAATTACCGGTCTTCGCAGGCGGGCGATGA
Organism: Planctomycetaceae bacterium; assembly: GCA_009776995.1. Lineage (GTDB taxonomy): Bacteria > Planctomycetota > Planctomycetia > Pirellulales > Thermoguttaceae > WRMR01. The sequence goes on from WRMR01000065.1 coordinate 9,250, forward strand.
CAATAGTCATGCAGGTCCTGAATTGTCCCGTTTGGGGTATGTTCAGGGCGAAGTGTTGCGAAATGGAAACACCATCGTCTATCATCAACCCGGAAGCGGGGGTTTTTATTATGAAATTGCCGTGAGCTGGCACCACACGGGGCAAAGCATGGAAGGGGTATGGACGATTCTTCCGAAACCGGAAGGCGACGCCCAGGCCGTCAATATCGCCGAAATTGTCGAAACTGCATTGCAACAGGGTTTTTCTCAATCTTATCATACGCACAATTTGTGGTGGAAGAATTACTGGGCGCAATCGTCGGTGAACATTCCCGACCCTGTCCTGGCAAAACAATACTACAATGAAATGTACAAATTTGGCTCTGCCGCCCGGAGCTATTCGCCGCCAGTATCGTTGCAAGCCGTATGGACGGCCGACAACGGGAAATTGCCGCCGTGGAAAGGCGATTATCACCACGATTTGAATACGCAACTTAGTTATTGGCCCTGCTATGCAGGCAACCGGTTGGAAGAAGGGTTGGGGTACCTCAACTGGCTGTGGGAAACCCTACCGGTCAACAAACGCTATACTTTGGATTACTTTGGCGTGGATGGCCTTGCTGTCCCCGGTGTGACAACACTCAAGGGCGAGCCGATGGCGGGTTGGATTCAATATTCATTCGGCCCGACGGTATCCGCATGGCTGGCGCAACATTTCTATCTGCACTGGCAATATTCGCAGGACAGGGATTTTTTGAAAAACCGTGCTTACCCGTATATGAAGGAGGTTGCCGTTTTTCTGGATAATATTTCCGTAAGGGATGCTGAAGGAAAACGCAAGCTACCCATCAGTTCAAGCCCCGAAATCTATAATAACACTCTGGAGGCGTGGTTTCACACGACGACCAACTACGATCTGGGTTTGATCCGTTTTGTCTTTACGGCGGCAGAGGAACTGGCTTCCGGGCTTGGGTTGCAGGATGAAGCCGCTCGATGGAAAACGATTTTGTCCGAATGGCCCGATGTTGACCTCGACGATGAAAATGCCCTGACTTTCGCCAGGGGTTTTCCCTACAACGAATCGCATCGGCATTTTTCCAACATCATGGCTTTCCATCCTTTGGGATTGATCGACTGGAGTTATGGCGAACGTGACCGCGACATTATCGCGGCAACCATAAAAAAACTCGAGGAATACGGCCCCGACTGGTGGTGCGGCTATTCCTACAGTTGGCTTGGCAACGTCAAAGCCCGTGCCATGGACGGTGAAGGTGCCGCCGAAGCATTGACAATATTTGCGGAGCATTTTTGCTTGCGCAATACGTTCCATGCCAATGGCGACCAAGCGAATCAGGGTTATTCCAAATTTACCTATCGTCCGTTTACGCTGGAAGGCAATATGGCTTTTGCGTCGGGCATTCACGAAATGCTGATACAAAGCCATACGGGAACCATCCGTGTGTTTCCGGCGGTACCGGCATCGTGGGACAATGTCTCGTTCGAAAAGCTGCGTGCCGTGGGTGCATTTCTGGTTTCGGCGCGGATGGAAAATCGAAACGTATCGCTATTGACCGTGGAGTCGGAAAAAGGCGGAACGTTACGCCTGATGAAACCTTCAAGCGGTCATTACGTGGAAGCAAGCGGAAAAACGTTGAACGAAACCGATGGCGTATGGACGGTCGAAATGGAACCCGGCGAAGTTCTCATGTTGGTTTTGGAACATCAGACGAATCTTGAGTGAAAACCATGGGCGTTTTCGATCTTGGTACCGGGCTGAAAACAAAAAATGAGCACCACCGATTGTCAATCACCGCGCAAGAGTTTTTCAAAAACATGGTGTTCACACAAATCATACAACGCGAAAGTTAACCGGATTCCGTTTTATGCTTGAACGTTTTATACCATCGCCAATGGAAGTTTTCCGGTGAGTGCGTCCGTTGACCCTTTGGGAAAACGGACTCCCGTGTCACTATTGTCGGGTATTTTCAATCGGCTTGGGTAGAAGTATAGAAGTATCATAGCGCATTGTCATTCAGGATCACCCTCTCGAAAAAGGAGCCCCACCTTATGAAATGTTTCCTGCTCACACTTGTGTCCGTTTGTTTTTGCCTTCCCGCTTTCGCCCAGGAGCCGGCTTCCCAACCGCTTGATCTCGGTTCGAAACGGGAGTTGTTCGTTGACAATTATCTGATTGACACGCTTGACAACCTGTCACTCAAACTGCACGAGCCGGTATTTCGTGATGTCAGCTTCAAATTTGACCTGCCATGGGAAGGTTTGTACTGCGGCTATGTCACCATGATTCATGATAACGGAAAGTACCGTGCCTATTACCGGGGTGGTCCGACGAAGGGAGGTGACGGCGACACGTCGGAAGCACTCTGTGTTGCCTTTTCCGATGACGGCATTCATTGGACGAAGCCGAAACTCGGTTTGGCCGAAAGGGATGGTTCGAAGGAAAACAACATCGTCATGACGGGAATTCCCCACCTGATGCACAATTTTGCGCCGATGATTGACGATCGTCCGGGTGTTCCTGTGGAAGAACGCTACAAGGCACTCTCAGGAACCCTGCATTCCGGTGGTTTGTTCGCTTTCTCGTCCCCGGACGGTTTGGTCTGGAAAAAAATGTCGGAACAGCCGGTTCTTGGAAAGCTCGACCAGTACGCTTATGCCTACGATTCGCAAAATGTGCCATTGTGGTCGCCAAGTGAACAATGCTACGTTGCCTGTTTCCGCGTCGTGATATCCCCGTTCAAGCGGTATATCGGACGCGCGGCCAGTCAGGATTTTCTCCATTGGGAAAACATTGAGACAATGGAAGTGATTCACGACGGTCAACCGGCTCCCTTTGAGCAATTTTATACGAATCAAACCGGTGTGTATTTCCGTGCGCCGCACATTTACGTTGCGACACCAGCCCGGTTTATGGAAGGCCGGCAGGTCTTGACCGAGGAACAGGCCAAAGAAGCAAATGTTAATCCCGGATATTTCAAAGATTGCAGTGACGCCATAATACTGACGTCTCGCGGGGGCAACCGGTATGATCGAACATTTATGGAACCGTTCGTTCGACCAGGAATCGGCATTCAAAATTGGGTTTCCCGGACGAATTATCCCGCCCGGAACTTCGTTCCAACCGGCGAGAACGAAATGTCACTTTACGTCAACGCCAACTATGCGACGCCGGACTCCGAATTGCGCCGTTACTCACTGCGACTTGACGGTTTCGCTTCACTCCATGCTCCCTACGCAGGCGGAACATTTGTCAGCAAGCCCTTGACGTTTTCCGGAAAGAGGCTGTCCTTGAATTTCTCAACGTCCGCAGCGGGAGGATTGAAAGTCCAGTTGGAACAAATCGATGGAACGCCATACCCCGGTTTCGCTCTGGATGACTGCAAGGAGGTTATCGGCAACGAAATTGCCCGCGATGTTTTGTGGACAAATGGCACCGATGTGTCGTCATTGGCCGGTCAAACCCTGCGAATCCGCATTGTCATGAAAGACGCCGACCTGTACTCGCTGAAATTTGAAGAAGAATAATTTTTTGCTGTATCGCCATCCTAAAGAATTGCCGGTTTGCACGGATTGGCAAAGCCGGCATGACAGACACCATTCAAGCGATTCAAAATTTTTTTGTCGCATCTGTCAAAAGCCGGGATTGGAATGAAACGCAGTCCCTGGTTGGTATGCTTCAATTCGTGATTCTGTCATCCTCTCCAAGTGAAGATGACAGTGACTTTGGTTTAACAACAGATTTTCACACACACGTTTTTACTATGACTTACCGATTTCTTTTGCCTTGCCTGTCGTTGTTCCTTGCCTTGTTCTGTGGATGCGGAGGAGGCAAAAAGCCGGAAGGGTTTCCCGACCTCGTCTGACCGGCCACTGTTAAAATCCACAAAAACGGCCAGCCCGTCAGTGGCGTTACGGTCATCCTGCATTCGAAGGACCCGGCAATGGATTTTCGCTCGACAGGAATTCAAATTTCTGGAAAAACAGGCACCAATGGTGTTGCAACCCTTGAGACGTCGCGTGCCTCCTATACCCAGCCCGGAGCTCCGGTCGGACAATACCGGGTACAACTGGCGGAAGAGCTCAATATCGAAATGCGGGAACTTCCCGGGGATGCGCCGGGGGCGGAGATCACCGCCTGGAAGAAAGAATATGAGGAAAAGGCCGACAAACTTCGATCCTTCCCCAAGGCTCTCAACAGTGCAGACAAATCGCCTTTGGAAATGGACATCACTGCAAGCGTTGCTGCTGAATTTGACGTCAGCACATATTAGACTTGTTTGGAAGCTTAAAATGGCTTGACCTGCTTTGCCACAAGACGGCATGAATTGTCGCCGTAACTGATAGTCCCGGAAAACGTTTGTATTGATATTTCGCAAAAATTTCATTGAATGAAAGATGATTGTATGAAAAAGTATTTATTCTCGATTCTCGATTCTCGTTGTTCTTTGTCCACTCTTGAGTATGGGACAGGAAATCATGGATTTGGGGAATCGAAGGGAAATATTTGTGGATGATCATTTCATCGACAAGTTTGATGGTTTAAAGTGGCGTTGTTGACTAATGATTTTTTGCGTAATATTCGGGCAGTCCGAGTTTTGTGAAGTGGTTTAGTATTTTGCATCTTATTTTTGCTTCGGTTTTTTGATTGGGCAGCAATCGGTTTTTCAAATGG
>WRMR01000066.1 GCA_009776995.1 Planctomycetaceae bacterium
ATCCGGTCACTGCGTTGCGATTCATTTCCGGCTGCCATTCACAAAATGAGCTTTGGCCGGGTACTACCTGTGTTGTTGTCGTGCCAGGGACGGCGGGAAACCGATGTCACATACGTCGATTTCGCCAACGTAAGGCATGGCGGCGGATTTGGCGAGGCCAAATTTGTTTGCGAAAAACGTGCAGGTCAGCGTTGCGCGAATGGTTGGATCGGCGGGTAGCCCCGTGTCGGCATCGAGGCCGCTCGGCAGATCAACCGCCAGCACTTTTTTACACGCGCGATTGATGCGTCGGATGGCACCGGCAAACGGTTCGCGCGGTGCACCTTGCGCACCTGTTCCGAGCAGGGCATCGACCACCCAATCCGACCGGTGCAACAGTGTCTCGAACCTTCCCCATTCGCCGTTTTGAAATTCCACCATGGGAATCGCGCAATTCTTTGCGATCCGGTAATTGGCCGCCGCGTCACCCGTCAGTTCGTCCGGTGGTGCGAAAAGCCAAAGCGTCGCCAGGTGTCCCCGCAATGTGAGGTGGCGCGCCATGACAAACCCGTCACCGGCGTTGTTGCCCTTGCCGCAGCAAATCAGGATGTGTCCGTAAATGCCGTAATCGACCAGCGCATCGACCGCCCCGCGACCGGCGTTTTCCATCAGCACGATGCCGGGTATCCCGTACTCGTGGATGGCCGTCGCATCAATTTCCCGCGACTGGACCCGGGTGAGATACAAGTCGGACATGACATTCTCCGGTTGGGATGGCGGGTGGACAAGGCAAGTGGCTGGAGCCGCTATCGCACAATAATAGTTGCATTTGTTTCCCTGTCACGTATAATGTACAGTTGCCAAGCCGCTTTTGCCAGACCTGTCTTGATTCACCCTGTCGAAAAGACGGACTACGAAATCGAAATTGCACCAAGAATCAAAAAATGCCGATTTACGAATATTACTGTCAGAAATGTCAAAATGACTGCGAACTGCTGATTCGCGGGAGTGAAAAGCCGGTTTGCCCGCGCTGCGGCTCGTGCAAGCTGCAACGCCAAATGAGTGCCCCTGCCGCGCACACCGGTGGTACGGCCTGCTCGGCGGCCGATTTTTGCGAACGACGCCCCAATCCCGGTTGCGGCGGTTGCGCAGGGCGGTGTCCGTATTGATGTGATGGCAAAATCGCTCGTTTACCCCGCGTCTCAGATTCAGGTGGCAAGCTGAGATGTTTTTGCATCCAAGCCCAATACTTCCCGGCGTTCAGGACGCCCGGCCAAACCCAAACCCGTTTTCACTGCCATGAACACAACACCCGACCATCCCGACGTCACGCGCCATTTGCGTTGGCAAATTTACGGCATTTTGATCATGATTTCCGCCGGGTTGTGTCTCGGGCGGATTCTTGCTGTTGACAACGTGCGCGATCGTGTGATTCAGGAATACCGGATGACAACGGTTAAAAAAGAGCGGCTGGATGACCGCCGCAAGGAGTTGGAATCGCAAAATTTTCCGCAGGATTATATCGAAAAAAAACTGGCACAGGCTGACCGTGATCTGACCATGCAATTCCAAACCGCGCGTCCGACGCTGAGTGCCAACGACCGGAGCCGGTTTTGTACGATTCGCGTGCTGGTCGAGCCGAAACTCCGCGAGACGCGCATCGTTGAGAAAAACGGTCAGAAAGTCGAACAGGTGGTGCCTTACGCTATCGACAAAATCCGGACGCAACAGGGCTGGGACACAATCGACATGGTCTGCCATACGCTACCTGACGATCCTGATGGGGTAGGTTATTTGTATTCGTCGAAACCGCCGCTGTTGCCGACTGTCATGGCGATTCCGTACTGGATCATTTACAACACGACAGGTTTCACCTTCGACACACACCCCTATCTGCTCACGCGAGTCATGCTGATTCTTTGTCATCTGGTGCCGCTGGTGATCGGCTGGTTCCTTATGGCATTGATGATCGAACGTTTTGGAACGAGCGATTGGGGACGCATTTTTGCAGTCGCGTTCACATGTTTCGCGACGTTTTTGTCAACCTTCGTTGTGACGCTCAACAATCATCTTCCGGCGATTTTTTGCATCGTCGTTGCCGTTTACGCAGGCGTTCGCATCTGGTTTGACGGCGACAAGCGGAAACGCTGGTTCGTACTCGCTGGCTTTTTTGCGGCGTTCGCTTTCGCTTGCGAATCGCCTGCGGCATTGTTTTTTGCGATTCTCGGTTTTGCACTGCTGATCAAGTTCCCCCGAAAAACGCTTATCGCAGGTGTTCCAGCGGCTCTACTGGTCGTGGCGGCGTTTTTCGCGACAAATTATATTGCACATAAAACACTACGGCTTGCATACTCGCAACAAGGTTGGTACTTTTTCGAGAATTATGAAAAATACGGCAAAACCATCAACAGTTATTGGCTCAACCCGCAGGGACCGGACATCGGTGAACCGAATCGCAGTGTTTACGCCTTCCACACAATCGTCGGACATCATGGCATTTTGTCACTGACGCCGGTTTGGGTAATCGCGATTTTTGGCGTGTTTTCGATGCTGACGCGGCCTCGCGAAAAGCCAATGCGCGACTTTGCACTTATGACGCTGGTAATGACGTTGATTTGCGTTGCGTTTTATGTCGCAATGGGACAACCGAATCGCAATTACGGCGGCATGACCTGCGGCCACCGCTGGACCTTCTGGCTCTTCCCGTTCTGGACGCTGTGCCTGCTGCCTGCCCTGGACGGAATGGCGAAGTACCGATTATCGCGATGGTGCGGATTGTTCCTGTTGTTCATGTCGGCTATGTCGGTGTCATACCCGCTCTGGAACCCGTGGTCTCCCCCGTGGCTACAGTTTTTTATGAGTTATCTCGGATGGCTGTGACCACGATGTAAGTTCTTACACTATAATTCAGTAACTCAGTGTGGCATTTCAGACGCAGAAAACGCTGAACAACCCAGAAAGCACCTTGGGACAAATGCTTGACATTTCGTCCCGAAGTTGCCACAATAGGCCAAATGGTCACCCTGTGACAAGGTTGACTTCCGTTAATCCAAGGAAGACATGATGCCGTCAAAAATGATCAGTTTGCATGATGTACGGAACTTTGATGAGATCATTGTTCAAAGTGTGACCTGTCTGCGCCAGGGTGGATTGGTGGTTTTGCCGACCGAAACGGTGTACGGAATCGCGGCTCTTGCATCGAATGAGTCGGCAATCCAACGGCTGATCGACGTCAAAGGCCGGCGGGAAGGACACGCTTTGCCGTTGGCCATTGCCAATTACGAAATGTTGAACGATTATATTCCCGTACCGGGGATTTTGGGACAACGTCTTGCACGGCGTTGCTGGCCGGGGCCCTTGACGCTCGTGTTCGACGGCACGGCGACCGAATCGCAATTTTCGCGTTACCCGTTCTCCGTCCGCAAAGCAATCATGCCGGGCGGAACGGTCGGACTGCGCGTGCCCAACACCCCCATCACGCAGGAGATTTTGAACGAACTGGGAGAACCGATCGCGTTGAGCAGTGCTAATCTGTCCGGGGAAAGTCCGGCCATTACGGCGGAAGAAGTTCTCTTGCGATTGGGAGGCAAGGTCGATTTGATCCTCGACTCGGGGGAATCGGACCTCAAGAAACCCTCGACGGTCATCAAGGTTGAAGCCGATTCCCTCGAAATCCTGCGCGAAGGTGCCATTGCGTCCGACACCATCGAAAAATTGACCACGAAAATCATCCTGTTCGTATGCTCCGGCAATACCTGCCGCAGCCCGATGGCAGAAGCCATTTGCGAAAAACTGCTCGCCAATCGCTTGGGCTGTCCGATTGACGATCTGGAAAACCGCGGTTACCTGATTCTTTCCGCCGGGATTTCGGCGGTGCAAGACGATTGCGCCAGCCCGATGGCAAAAGAAGTGATTGCCGGATACGATCTGTGCCTCGAGGAACACCGGTCGCAACCGCTGACCGAAACGTTGCTTCGGTTTGCCGACCAGATTTACGTTCTGGCCAGAAATCACCGCGAAGCGATTCTTTCGTTTTGGCCCAGAGTCGATATGCGGCTCCAGGTTCTGCGTCCCGACGGCGGCGATGTGGCCGACCCCATCGGCGGCAATTACGACGTCTATCACCAGTGCGCGAACGAAATCGAAAACGCCATCGCCGCGCGCATCGACGCCATTGCCGATGCGTGAAACCGGCGTCGAAGCATGAGCGCGACTGGTACATGATTTCTGATCCGGAAACAGGAAGTGGTGATCTCCAGCTGAACCATGTATCCAACTCTTCCAGGAAATCCACAACGCTTTCGTTGGAAAATTTTCCTCTGGCAAGAAAAAATCGGGGCGAACTCTTGAAATCGGAATTCAGAATCGTTATAAAGGAGTGTATCTCTTGACTGATTCGGTGATATTGCGGCCTGAGTGTCATCCTTCAGACTGGTCGCATTGGACAATCCTACTGCCAAAGGAAAAACATGACAAAAAAACAAAAACTCTCCGTGGATCGGCGGCAATTCATGAAAGGCGTCGTTGCCTTGAGTGCGGCAACTGCCGTCCCGTATTATCTTCCCGGCCATTTGCTCGGGCTGGACGGCGCGACACCGCCCAGCGAACAAATCCTGCTCGGTGCATTGGGTATCGGCTCACGCGGCAATGGCGACCTGAGTGAGTTCATGAAAAACCCGGATGTCCGGTTTATCTCGATTTGCGACATCCGTAAAGCCCGTCGCGAACAGGTCAAAAACATGGCGGACGATTTTTATAAAAACAAAGATTGCACCATGTTCCGCGACATGCACGAATTTTATGCGGAAAACCCGTCGATGGATGCCGTGTTGATCGCGACCGGCGACCGTTGGCACACGATGGCGTCCATCGTCGCGGCCAAGGCGGGCAAAGACATCTACTGCGAAAAGCCGCTCTCGCTGACGATCCAGGAAAGCCGTGCCGTTGCCACAGCGGTCAATCGCTACGGACGTATTTTCCAGGCTGGAACGCAACGCCGCAATATCGGCAACTTTCAACTGGCGGCCAAAATTGCCCATGAGGGCAAACTCGGCAAGTTGCTCGCAGTTCATGCCAATACGCTCAGTCCCGGCACAACGCACGACTGGCTCCCGGCCCAGCCGGAACCGCCGAAAGACGTGGTCGATTGGGACGCCTGGCTCGGCCCCTGTCCGTGGCGGCCATACCATGAGTCCTATATTGGCGGCGGTTGGCGCGGCCATTATGATTTTCACGGTGGCGGTATTCTTGAATGGGGCACGCACACGGTCGATCTCTGCCAATGGGGTAACCAGTCCGACGACACGGTTCCGATTGAATACTGGCCGACTTACAATGATAAAGGTGAAAAAACCGCCCGCGTCGAAGGTCTCTATGCCAACGGCGTGAAGATCGTCATGCGGAATGACGAATGGCTTGGGCTGGGCACTTGTTCGGCGCGTTACGTCGGCGAAGAAGGCTGGGTTGAAACCGGTGACTCGGGTCGCATGGAAGTCTCATCCGACGCTTTACGCAAAGAACTGAAATATTTCGGCACACCGGGAACCGATCCAGTCTTTCATATTCGTGAGTTTCTCGATTGTGTCAAATCCCGCAGAAAGCCGGCATCGAATGCCGATGTGGCCGCTTACGCGCACATCGCGTCCCACTGCGCGAAAATCGCCTGGGATACGAACTGTCATTTGAAGTTCGATCCGGTCAAAGAGGAATTCCTCGGCACCGGTCCCGAAGTCGAAACGGCCAACCGCCTGCGCAGCCGCGCCATGCGGTCGCCCTGGCGGATTTAGCAGCCTGCGGCAGGGAGTTGTCAATCAATCACTTGTTCAAGAAACACGGGATGAGTGTTTTATTTGACGGCTCCGACGTACTCCAAATAAAATTGATAATGGAGAATTTTCATGAAAAATATTTTGATCGTATCGTTTTGCTTGGTTGGCTGTGTTGTCAATGTACTTATGGTCAGCGTATTTGCACAGAACACGGATGAAGTTTTGCCCGTGGTCTGCGTTCAGTTGGACCCGCTGGAAAAGGTGTTCACGGAAGAATCCTATTTTGTGGAAAACCCTGAAACAGCGGCCGTTGCCAAAGGCGAAACGGCGACGTTTCAATTCGTCATCAGGAGTGCGTATCCCATCCAGGAACTCAAAATCGAGGCCGGGAATCTGATGAACGGTGATCAGCGGATTGCCGCCACGCTGAAAGCGTTTGTCGGATACATCCGTGCCGGAAACCATGCGGGAAAACTTTCAAAAGACGCGGTTCTTCCCATTTCCGATTATTATCCTGACTGTTTGCAGGAAATCGATTCCATTGATGTTCCGCCCATGCAGAACCAGCCGGTGTGGGTCAGTTACGCCATTCCTCGCGATGCGGCAGACGGAAACTATTCCGCAACCCTGACTTTTACCGGAAAACTCAACGGACAGCCGTTCCAAATCGCCAAACAGGTGAACGCGAAGGTGTATCCTGTCACATTGCCCGAACAAACCCTGTGGGTCACCAACTGGTGGGTGTCGTCCGGCTTCTCGAAAATGAACGGGAATCAGCCGGTGGAGAATTACTCCGACCGTTACTGGGAATTGCTTACCGCGATGGCGCACGTCATGCGCGACCACGGGCAGAACACATACATTTTCTGGGACTGGCCGGGACTTTGCAAGATCGAATTGAGCGGTACGCAATACTCATTCGATTTCGCAAACTTCGACACAATGGTTGAACTGCTGATCCGTGAGGGCGGTCTCCAACGGATTGAAGGCGGCCACCTGGGCGGTCGGATGGGTGGTTGGGATTCGGATTTCGGAGTCTCCGTGCCGAAATCAGGGACGAAACCGATTGACGATGAAGCGGTTCAAAACTTCCTTTCGCAGTTTCTCCCTGCCCTGTACAGCCATTTGGAAGCGAAAGGGTGGAAGGATAGGTATGTGCAGCATATTGCCGACGAACCGACCGACCAGAACGCGGAATCGTATCTCCGTATCACCGAATTTGTGAAAAAACAAATGCCGGGAATACCGATTGTTGACGCGTTGAGTTCGAAGAAATTGGTCGATTTTGTTGATGTATGGGTCCCGATCCTTGACCATTATCACAAAGAGTATGCGTTCTATCAGGAACGGCAGGCGGCCGGAGATGAAATCTGGTTTTACACCTGCACAGGGCCGCAAGGCAATTATGCCAACCGTTTTATGGAACAGCCATTGGTGCAGACACGTTTCCTGCACTGGATCAATTATCGATATGGTTCAACGGGCTATCTGCATTGGGGGTTCAACTTCTGGCACATGAACACGACCAACGATGCTGCCGTCAATAACTGGCCTGCGGGCGATTCCTGGATTGTCTATCCGAAAGAAGGGGGAGTATTCAGTTCCATCCGGCTGGCAGCCATGCGCGACGGAATTAACGATTACGGACTCCTGAAACTGTTGGAACAAAAAGCACCCGGCAGGGCAAAAGCACTTGCAGGAGCAGTGATTCAAGATTTCGACAGTTATAACAGCAATGTCCGGGCATTCCGGCAAACACGGCTGAAACTGCTGGAAGAGTTAAGTCAATAGATTTTGACTTTTTCATTAATGAAAACCCAATTTTTAAATTTTTTCCTATGAGAACCTTATTTTTCATGGTTGTTTCAATCGCGCTGACTGTCAGCGCATTGTCACAGAACACAAACGAGACGCCAAAAGCGTTGGACGAAGTTTTACCCGTTCGCGGGTTAAGTATCGGTGTCCCTTCCCCCGAAAATGTGGATGGTTTTGTCCGTTTTATTGATGAAGAGCTTGCACCTGCACGTTTCAATCTGCTTGTGTTACTCGTGGATTGGAATTATGCTTACGAAACTCATCCGGAACTGGCCGGAAAACTCACCCGAGCGGATGTGAAGAAGATTGTCGCAGTTTGTCGCAAACATGGAATTGAGATTGTGCCGCAAATCAATCTGCTTGGCCATCAGTCATGGGCGAAAAATACCGGCAAATTTCTTACCGTTTTTCCGCAGTTTGACGAAACTCCGCATTTGAAAACCGAAGAAGCCTTCACTGGTTTTGAGTGGTACGACCCCGATTTCTTCTATTGCAAAAGTTACTGTCCGTTGCACCCCGATGTGCATCAGGTGATTTTCGATGTGATGGACGAACTGACGGAAGCGTTTGAAACGGATTGGTTTCATGCCGGCATGGACGAGGTCACGATTATCGGCGACGCCCACTGTCCGCGCTGCAGCGGTCGCGATCCGGCCGAACTGTTTGCCGGAGAAGTCAGGACGATTCATACCCATCTGGCTCAGCAGGGGAAACGCATGATGATATGGGGCGACCGGTTGCTCGACGGCAAAACGACGGGCTTCCATCCTTCGGAATCGAGTATGAACAATACCCATCGCGCGATTGACATGATACCGAAAGACGTTTTTATTTGCGACTGGCACTATGGCCATGCTCATCAGTCGCCCGTCTATTTCGCCATGAAAGGATTTGACGTTGCCGCATGTCCCTGGAACAACGCCAACGTGGCAGCGCAGCAACTGGACGACATGCTTCGCTCACGGGAACGGGCGACCAGGGAGTTGAAGCCTCATTTTCAGGGAGTGATATTGACCGTTTGGACCGGATGGAACGCCTTCCGTGACGAGTATTACAACTCTGACAAGAACGAAACCGGTGCAGGAACACTGAAAATGCTGATTGAGGAATACAAGTAGATGTGATTTTTTCACTGTTCTACTGTTTGTTTGCTGGAAAACAAGTAATCGGACAATCAACGAAAACACAAAGCCCAACCTTTGATGACATACAACTAACAATTACCAACCGGTCAGTGGCCAACTGACCGCCAAACTAACGATGGAGATCATCAATTATGACAAAACTGACATTCAAGATATTTAGCACTCTGATCGCCATGACATTCTGTGCAACGACGTTTGCACAGGACCCGGACTGGCACGTCGTTCCGAAAGACGACCTGACCGGCACCCGGCCGGCCATCGCGCGCGTGTTGCAAACCACCGCCGATGAAGCCACCTGCCTCCAAGTGATGCAGCAGGAAGGAACCAACGATGACACCTTGTATCTGAAAATGCTTGCCGGGAAGCGACTTGGAACACACGGCACCGTCGCTTCGGTTCCACAACTCGTTTCGATGCTGGAGCAGGGCCAGGCAGGTTTTTTTGCACGTTACGCATTGGAAACGATTCCCGGTGCGGAAGTGGACGCGGCCCTGTGCGAAGTCTTGCCGAAGCTCAAAGACCCAGCCGTCGTCGCGGGTGTGTTGACGACACTCGGTGTTCGCGCAAATCCTGCTTCGATGAAAACCGCCAGGGAGTTTTTGACCAACAGCGACGCCGATGTCCGCAAAGCGGCGGCGTATGCGTTTGCCCTTTGTGCCGCTGCCAACGATTCGTTCGACTATACCGGGTTGCCCGAACTTAATGCCGAACTGGCGGATGCCGCCTTCCTTTTGGCGGAATGCTTTGCCGCGAAGGATGACCGGGCAATGGCGATTGCCGTTTACGACGCCATTGCAAAAGCGGATATCCAAGCCTATCAGATGGAGAGCGGTGTTTATCAGCACATTCTTGCGCTCGGCAACGAAGGCATTTCGGAACTTGTGACGCAGATCAATTCGCCGGATATCAAGCTGTTTCTCGTCGCCATGAAAGTCGGTCGCGAGCTTCCTGCGGGGGATGCCGTGACCAGGGCGATGCTCGCCCAGATCGACAAGCAAACCGATCCGTTGCGCAAAGCATTGCTCGTGCGTGCCATCGGCGACCGCAACGACGCGGCATCGAAATCGGCGTCGTTACCGGTGATTTCAGAATTGGCGCAATCGGGTGACGAGGTGGTGCGCGTGGCGGCGATTGACGCCCTGAGAAATATCGGTAATCCGTCGGTGCTCCCGGTTTTGACTGCGGCGGCCAATCAAAATACTTCTCCGGCAACTGCGAACGCAGCAAAAAAGACGCTTGCTGAACTTCCTGGTAAGGAAGTTGACGCGGCCATCGTCGATCTGCTTGAAAAAGGCAATGCGGCGGCCAAGGTCATTGCCATCAAGCTGATCGAGGAACGCCGGATCATCACGGCCTTTGCACAATTACAAAAGGGACTTGAGGATTCCGACGCCAACGTGCGAAAAGCGACACTCGACGCGTTCGGCCAGGTGGCGGGCATCGACGAATTGCCGCTCTTGCTCGGATTTTTGAGTCAAGTGAAGAACGAGGAGGAACTGAAAGCCTTGCAACAAGTTCTGAAATCGGCCTGTACCCGTATGCCGCAGGATGCCGCCGCGTCGGAAGTCGCGAAAATGATTCCGACCGCAACGAGGCCAATTCAGATATTCCTGTTGGAACTGCTCATGGAAATCGCCGGTCCGAAAGCCGTGGCAACGGTTGAAACGTATGCCTGGGGTAATGATGTCTCATTGAAAGACAAAGCCACCGAGCTGTTGGGTGCCTGGCGTTCGCCGCCGGACATGGAACGGGTGGCCAATGCGTGTTTGAAACTGGCAAAAGAAGCGAGTGATGACCGCTACAAAATTCGCGGACTTCGCGGTTACATCCGGCTTGCGCGACAGTTTGACATGCCGGTCGAACGCCGGATCGAAATGGCCAAACAAATGTTCGATCTGGCGGAGCGTGATGCAGACAAAATTCTTGTTTTCGATGTTTACAGCCGTTACCCGTCGGCGAATATGCTGGCTGCGGCTATGGAACATATTGACAAGGCCGCGTTCCGTGAAAAAGCCTGCGAAACAGCGGTGATTATCGGTGAAAAAACACCGGACAAATTGGCAACTGTTGCCGCCGCGATGAAAGCCGTGATTGAGAAAAGCACAAACGCGGACATGAAAGCCCGCGCCCAACGTGTGCTTGATCGGCAGTAGCTCGCCACCAGAGCCGCGAGAGTTATCGAGCGGAGTGACCACTCCGTGACCGTCGCGGCTCTGAGGGATCGAACAACTGATTTCTGCGCGGGTTCTAAGGATGATTCAACCATATCAGATGTCATTTTTATCTTTGTGCTGTTGACAGTTTTGCGTAAGTACCATTTATTCCGTTGAAAAATAGTGAAATCACTGCGAAGGGTTGCAATCAAGGTATCAAAGTATGAACGCACAACGAACTGACCGTTTGGAACGGATGACGGTTCCCGGGTTTCGCCAAAAAAAGCAACAGGGCAAAAAACTGACCGTGGTGACGGCGTATGATTACCCGGGTGCGCGGCTGGTTGACGTTGCGGGAATGGACGCGATCCTTGTCGGGGACAGTCTGGCTAATGTCGTGCAGGGCAGGAACACGACTCTCCCGGTAACGGTTGAGCAGATGATTTATCATGCGCAAATGGTCATGCGCGCGGTCAAACATGCCTTGGTGATCGTCGATATGCCATTCCCGACCGGCCAGTTGGGGCCGTCGGCGGCACTCGACGCGGCAGCACGCATTCTCAAGGAAACGGAGGCCGACGCCGTGAAAATTGAAGGCGGGCAAAGCCGGATGGAAACCATCCGAACCGTTGTCGAAGCAGGCATTCCCGTCATGGGACACTGTGGTTTTCTGCCGCAACACATTCGCAAGATGGGCAGCTACAAAATTCAACGAGACCGCCAACAGATCATCAACGATGTTTTGGCCCTTGAAGCCGCCGGAGCTTTTGCCGTTGTGGTCGAGCTTGTCGCGCCGGAATTGGCCGCCGAGGTTTCACAAATGGTCACTATTCCGACCATCGGCATCGGCGCGGGCGGCGGTTGCGACGGTCAGGTTCTCGTCTTTCACGATCTGCTCGGCTTTGCCGACACTCCGCCGCCGAAACACGTCAGGCAATACGCTTCGATTTTTGACACCGCTTTGACGGCTCTCGAAAACTACAAAAATGACGTGGAAGGCGGAAACTTTTGAACATCCTGCCTTTTTGCACGTATCCTATTTCGCCTATTTCATTCGGCGATATTCCCGGCGTATTCTTTTGATCCAATACGATTTTTTTTGGGGTGAGGGTGTCAGTTACTCTTTTTTTTCGCCCGATGTCCATACTCCCCCTTACCCCTTAGGGGAGGTTGGCACGGTTAGGGTGAAAGACATTGATTACGGAGTTTTTCTGTGAAAACAACGCTCTTACTGATTCTGTTGCCAATCATCATACTCTTGTCAATCGGTTGCCAAAAACCGGAACCGTTGCGTATTGCGTGCAGCAGTGATATGTTGCCTGTGGTGACGGTCCTCGGTCGCGAGTTCCAAAAACATTTTGGCGTACCGATGTCGGTAATGCGTTACGAGCAGGACGCGTTTGCCGCAGAGGACTCGACACACTTTGACTTTGTCATCACCGACGACCTGGACCTGATTGACCTGTTGCTCGAACAAGGAACGATTAGCACGATCACGGATATTGGCTATGCCATGCCTGCCATGGTGCTTCGGCGAAGTGACAATCTGCCGGTTTTGAAACTCGCCGACCTGGCCGCCGTTGATCGTCCTTTGCGGATGACGATTGCTTCAACCAACGGAACACTTCCGCAAATCGCCAAGGCACGGTTTGAGCAGACCGGCATTCCGCTGCAAGGGGGCGAGGCAAAAATCCGGTTGATGCGGTTTTTGATTCGGGAAATTCGTTCCGACGGCACGGAACAACAAACCACGCCGGAAACGATGCTGCAACAACTCATCGACCAGGAAACGGACATCGTGGTCTTTTGGGACTTTGTTGCCGCCGGGGCGATGGCAAAACATGCTGATTCCGGCTCCTTCGTGACGATTGCCTGGCCGCAGGAACCGTCGGACACGATCACAATTCCGCTTGGCCTGATCAAAGATTGCGCCGGATTTTCCGACTGCAAAGTCTTCGTTGATTTCGTCAAATCCCGTCGGGGAAGCGAACTGCTACAATCCTGTTTCCTGCATCCCGGCGACGATTTGGCCGGAACACGATCACAATAAAGAGTGACGCCAATGAACGAGCTTTCCCACATTGCGTTCCACCCGAACTACATTTTCCTGCGTCAGGCATTCCTGGTCGGTGCGATGGCCGGCCTGTCGTTTGGCATGATCGGCTCGTTCGTTGTCGTGCGCCGGATCGGCTATCTTGCCGGGGCGATTTCGCACTGTGCCTTCGGCGGCATTGGCATCGGCATCTTTTGCCAACACGCGGCGGTTGCGGCTGGTATGGTAACACTTGGCCGATTGCTTGACCCGCTTTTGGCGGCTGTCGTGTTTGCGGTTCTCAGTGCG
Organism: Planctomycetaceae bacterium; assembly: GCA_009776995.1. Lineage (GTDB taxonomy): Bacteria > Planctomycetota > Planctomycetia > Pirellulales > Thermoguttaceae > WRMR01. The sequence continues at coordinate 13,202 of WRMR01000066.1, forward strand.
TTGCTTGTTGGGTTCGTGCAACTGCGGGCGAAAGAACGTGAAGACTCGGTCATCGGCGCGATCTGGGCAATCGGCATGGCCATTGGCATCCTGTTCCTCAACGCGACGCCCGGTTATCAAGCGGCGACCACGTCCTACCTGTTCGGTGAAATCCTGATGATTTCCGACTTCGGCGCAATGCTTGTCGGCGGACTCGGGTTAATCGTCCTGCTGGTTACCGCCGTGTTTTTCAAACGACTTGAGGCGGTCTGCTTCGATGAAGAATATTTGCGATTGCGAGGGCTCAACACGGGCTTGTATTTTCAATTGATGCTCGTACTCGTCGCCGTGACGGTTGTGCTGATGATTCAACTGGTCGGTATCATTCTCGTGATCGCATTGCTGACACTCCCGGCGGCAACGGCGGCCCGCATGACCACGCGGCTGCTCCCGATGGCCTGCGTTGCAACCGTGCTGTGCCTGCTGTCCACTTGGTCCGGCCTGTTTATCAGCACGGTCTTCGACCTGGCGTCCGGCCCGGTCATCATCCTTGTTGCCGGTGCGGGCTATGTTCTCGTACTGATTGGCAGTGCCATTCCCGCCCCGAAGTCTGGTGACTCGTGAGTGTTAAACCGCTTGGGACTCGCGCAATACTTACACGTGACCATTTCAATCACAGCCGCATTCAATCAGAGCCGCGAGA
>WRMR01000067.1 GCA_009776995.1 Planctomycetaceae bacterium
TGACCTTTGTGCTAAAATATTTCAACACAAAGATTACCAAGGAGTCCACAAAGTTCACAGACATAAAATACAAAGTCCATGGCGTTGTACGGTATATATATATATATATATATATATTTTTTTTTCCATGTAGATTGGTTGAGCCATGCCACGGTTTTTTTATATTGTACTGTTTTTATCCTATTTGATTCCTTCAATTTTTATCACTTTATTCCTACTCGGCCTTGATCCGCATGGTCGATATCTATTGTATTACGGCCTTCTTTTCACTTGTCCAAGCATGGTCTATTTTTTTATTTTTTCTTATTATTTTTGTTTCTTACAGTACTTTATATTGCATGTTTGTTTTTTACCGTGATGGTTGCTGTAGTCATAGATCTCAATTACAACGGTCTTGTAGCTAAAACGCGGTTTCCCAAATAACAACCCGGAGCGTAAACAACGGGTTTTCCCAGAGCGACACTCTTGAACCGATCACTGACGTTCCTGGCTGTTGTTTGCATGATGTGGGGTAACAGGGCGGTCACGGCGTGACCGCCCAAATTGCGTATTGAACTTGATTATTGTTGAGGTCGCCGGTTTCTCCGTTCGCCGCCACTTGACACCGACATGCCGAGGTTGCCTTCGATGTAGGTGTTTTCGCAATTGTTCTCGATTTGCACGGGGCCTTTAACTGTGTTTTCGCTCACAATGGCCCGTGTCGTTTTTTCGCCGAGTGAGATGTGGTTCTTGTTGGCCTCCCAGAAATCACAACCGCGAATAACGACCGTACCGCCGGTCGCCTGGATGGCATATCGCCCCTCGCGATTGCGGTCCCACTGCATGAATGTGCAATCAGCAAAACCAACCGTGCCTGTGCCGTCGATTTTCGCAATCTGGTTGCAGGGTCCCCAAAAGGCGCAGTTGACGAAACGGACATTGCCGGCGTTTATCCCGGAGACGACAATCATGGTCGGATCGTCCCCCTGGAACGAGACGAACTCGCCGTTGGTAATCAGCAATCCCATCGGGGCACTCTGTTCGACCAAAACCGCCGTCTGGCACAGGTCGGCACCGATGCCGAGAAAGTTGCCGTTGCAGACGCCGTTGCTGCTGCCACCGAACTTGTAACCGACGCCGTAGCCGAAACAGAACGTATTGAGGACGTAGTGCCAGTCGGTGCGCTCGAAAATGAAGGCTTCGCCGTGGACTTTCTGCCATTCGATGACTTCGGGGCTCATGCTCCACCAGGGATTCCAATGCACGTTTTCGATGCGTCCGATGTCGTAAATGCGGTTGACGTAAATCCCGCGCCGCAAGGGTTGGCCGCTGATGTTGCGGATGAGTGCCCGTTCATTGTCCGAAGCGTCAATCGCGTTGTACGGATTCAGCATTTCGACGTCAAGGACAGCCGGGTTCTTTCCCCGCATGGCGATGCCCCAAGGATAGGGTTCGGGCGTTGCGTTCGGGTTCTGGAGCGGCCAGTACATGACGACACCTCTGAGCGTGCTGTTCGTATTGAGCGTCAGAAATGGCGTCGCTTCTTCCGTGCCGTGATTGGCCGTGATGAGAAAGGTCGTGCCGTCTTCGCCCGGCTTCGGCAGATTGCGGTCACGAATCCCGTTATGGGACGGCACGGACTCGAAGGCACCTTTGAGCGTCACCGCCTTCGGGACATTCAAGCTGCCCTCGAAACGATAAACGCCGCGCGGAACATAAACTGTACCGCCCTGGACGCCGAAGGAATCGAGTGCCTTTTGAAATGCCTCCGTGTTGTCGGTCTCACCGTCACCTTTGGCACCGAAATCCAGCACCGAAACAACGTCTCCCGTTGCAAGGTACGGCTCAATATTCACGTCACGCGCCTCCTGCTGCGCGAAAACAAGGGATGTTCCGCTCAAAAAGGCGGCAACAACAAAAGGCAACACAAAAAAACGAATGGTCTTTGGCATGGTTTTCTCCATAATAAGGGGGTTGGGGGCCGTGTCCCGGGCATTAATCTGTTTGACAAATCAGAGCCGCGACGGTCACGGAACGGTCATTCCGCTCGATAACTTTTGCGGCTCTGATGGAAATGTTCACGCTATTTTTGCGCGACTCCAAAGGGATTCAGTTTCGCGTTTTTTATAAATCAAACACAAAGGTTGTCACTGACCTGGGCGGCAGAATATAACCGTTGTCCGCAGTCATATACCCCTTGGTTCTTTCGCAGGTTGAGGTCTCTGTCGTTTCCCAAACCCGGGCCATACTGTGATTGGGAATTCCTTTCAGGGTCATCGTCTGTTTCTTTTGGCCCTCGTTGATCACCACAAAAACCATTTTTTTCCTGTCCGGGGAAAGGTAGGCGGAACCAACCACCTCTTCCGGTATATTTTCCGGTTCCACTTCAATCCTGGTATAACCCTTAATGAATTTGGAATAGTTGCCAATGACCCAGAAGTGGTTGAGTATCCGGTATTGGGCCGGGGCGTCGCTGACCTGTACCAGCGAATTGGGGCCATACCCGACGAGCGTAAAGTACCCCCAGGATTCCACATTCAAATACGAAAGATCCTCGTGAATTGTCCGCGCGGTCATCATGAGGCGGTCGTCCAGTGTCAGCAAGTTGTCCTGTTGTTGCCATGCCGCGTATTCGGTCTGATAAACCGGAAGCGGTTGTTGATTGAGTTTCCCGGCAACCGTTCTTGTCCAGTTGAAAAAAGCGGCTCGAGTGTTTTTGTCGGCGTCATACGCGTGGGCGGCGAAATGGTCAACATAAGGATAAATCTCCGGTTCCTCCATCATGGATTGATAAAACAAATGTGTATATTCCCTGTTCCTGTACTGAGCGGTTTCATTGATGCTGATCTTAACGGGCAGTTGACGCTTGTTGAGTTCAGAAATGATCATTTTGGAAAGCTGTAACAACTGATCGGGCGTAAAATGGCAACCCTCCTGATATGCTGTTTCCCATTGCCACTGCGGCTCGTTGAACGGGGCAATATATTTAATGTTATAGCCCGCATTGATATAAGCCTGCGCCACATCGGCGCAATAAGCCGCGAAAGCGTCATAAGCGTCGGGCTTCAAATTGCTTCCGGTTTCCAAACCGTAGGTTTTCCCGTTGACAGTCATGCAGGCTGGTGGACTGAGGATGAAGAGAGTGATATTATCCACAGTCCCCAGCGAGTTGATTTTTTGTAAAATTCGGAGCGAGTTCGGATCAGCCGTAATATCCATCGTTCCGTCCTTCATCAACGGTGTCGGGACGGCCCGCCAACTATTGGGGCGTGCGTCACTGGCCAAAGGACCTTCATCTCTTCCGGCGCCGATATGGTGACGGTAATTATTCAGCGCGATTCCTCTCTCGGTAAAACACAGATTCAGAAGCTCATCCAGGGACTCCCTGTCGCCGATGCCGGTTGACCACCAACAGCCGGAAACGCCGAATTCCCTGACGATCTGATGTTGGATATTTTTGTCGGCACGCAACACAGCGTCGGTCACATCAACGTCCGGATTCAAGTGTTTTCCCGAAATGCCTGCATTGTCGCAGAACACGGTCGTACACAGCATTGCGCCGGACAGGAATAATGCCAGGACACTCTTTACGTTTTCCATAAAATTTTTCATGAGTAACCCACCATCAAACGGAACAAAAGTCATCGATTAAGAATACTGATTGACATAACGTGGTACTTGGCGATATCATCAATCGGTGATGGGATGATTTTGCCGACGATCAGTTGCCGCGATTCAGCCACGGGGCGGAGGAATCCGGCAAAATGGAACGCGATGCCGCCGGTCAAATGAACCGGCACCTCACGGCATTGCGGGTATTTCAGGACATTGCGGTCGAAAAACTTCTCGAAACTGCCGACAATAATTTTCCGGATGGCCTCTTCCGATTGATAATTGCCCAGGAAGCGGGTCTGTTGGGCCAAAAAGCGGTTTGGAAACGGCTGGCGGTAAACGCGTTCCAGGATGATGTCTTTGGAAAGGCCGCATTCGTAACGGAGCTTGTCGCACAGATGTTCCGGCAAATCGCGTTTGAGGAAGGCAGTGAGCAACTTGCGTCCCATCGCGGCACCGCTACCTTCATCGCCGAGAATGAAACCGCAGGGCGGCACATTGTCAACAATGGTGCGGCCATCGTAATAACAGGAATTGGAGCCGGTTCCGAGAATGCAGGGGATACCCGGTTCGCGACCACATAATCCGTGTGCCGCGCCGAACAGGTCGCTGTGAGCTTCGATGGTTTGCGCATCCGGGAAAACGGTACGCAATGCATTGGTAACTTGCTCGGATTGATCCTGCGAGGCAACACCTGACCCGTAAAAATCAATGCGTTCCACTGCCGAAATGGGAACCGGTGTATCGGCTGTTTCCAACCGGGAACACAACTCGCTCCGGAGCAACGCAACAATTTCATCGCCGGTCAGGAAAAACGGATTGATCCCGGAAGTCGCAAACGAAATTGTTGCAAAGCCATTGGTGCCATCGGGAACCAGGAGCCGCCAATCCGTTTTCGTCGAGCCGCTGTCTGCAATCAAAATCATCGTTGCCTCTGCGAGAAACCAAAACCAATCGTTACTGTCCCTTGGCCGCATAATAATCCGCCCGTGCGACGCCGGCTGCGCCGAGGTATCCGGCGTCGGCACCGAGTTCGGCGTACTTGATGATGGTTCGCTCGGCCAAAATGGGATAGACACGTTTTGTGACTTCCGCCTTGAGTGTTTCAAGGAACATATCGCCGATCGGGTCGCCGGGACCGCCGAAAGTCATCGCGCCGCCGATCAAAACGCAATGCGGGTCGATCGTGTGCATGAGTGTCGTCATGCCGATGGCCAGCCACTTGGCCGTTTCGCGGATGATTTGCAGCGAGAGTTCATCGCCCGCCCTGGCTTCCTCCCAAACGAGTTTCGGAAGTTTGCTCTTGTCAAGCGTCGTCATTTTTTCCACGTCAATCCGCTGATGCAACGAGGTCGGCACTTGATTCGTTTCAAGCAGGTCATACGTTCGCCGCGCCACGGCCGTCGCGCTGGCGTAGGCTTCGAAGTGTCCGCGCTTGCCGCAACCACACAATCGTGCATCGTCCGACGGGTCAACGATGTTGTGGCCGCTTTCGCCCGCGTGACTGCTGTAACCGATCAGCGTGCGGCCGTCGATGACGATCCCGCAACCGATGCCCGTGCCGAGCGTCAGGAGGATCATGCTGTCGTACTCGCGACCGGAGCCGACCCAGGATTCCCCGAACGCGGCGACGTTGGCGTCGTTGTCATAGGAAACCGGAAGTTTGCTGAATTCGGCCAGCGTGCTGCGGATCGCAAAACCCTCCCAACCGGGAAAATTGGCCGGTGAAATAAACTTCCCGGTGGGAATGTCCATCGTGCCGGGCGAGCCAAGCCCAACCCGCATAATGTCCGTTTGCTGCAAACCCGCATGAAGGATCGCGGCATGAATCGCGTCGGCCATGCGCCGGGTTGCATCGACAGGGCCTTTTTCCACTTCCGTCGGCACAACAAGAAACGACAACGTTTGGGCCTTGTCGTCCACCACTCCGATTTTCATATTGGTGCCGCCGAGGTCAACGCCGACAAAAAACGGGGGCTTGGCCTCATTGCGGGGAGTCAAAACACGCTGTGGGTCACTCATGGTAAAAATCCTCATCGGTTATATGAACTATTATCCCGGGTTGACAAACCATCCATTATACTCTGTGGCAAAACGAAATCCAAGAGGTTCATCCGGCAAGTGAGCTCCCACCGCCTTTGTAACAGCCAGCGGCATGGAAGTGCAGAATGCTGAGTTCAAAGTTCAAAGAGCAAACAAAATATCTTTGCGCTCTGCACTCCTGGCTCAAGTACAGAATGTTCCGATTCCTTATCTTCACTCTGAACTTTGCTCTTTGCTCTTTGCTCTTTGCACTTTGCTCTTTGCACTTTGCACTTTGCACTTTGCTCTTTGCACTTTGCACTTTGCTCTTTGCACTTTGCTCTTTGCTCTTTGCTCTTTGCACTTTGCACTTTGCACTTTGCACTTTGCTCTTTGAACTTTGCTCTTTGAACTTTGCTCTGATGGGTTGAACAGTTTACTCTGGCGTGAATCCTAGGGTTGCCGTTCTTCGGCAACGGCCATCGTTTTGATGGTGTGGAACAGGATGAAGAAAATGACCAGAATAGCGATGACGATTTTGAGCGCATCGAATTTGGAGCCGGCACCGGTCACGTCCGTCCCGGCGGGGTCGGCGGCAAAATCGTCCGCGTATTTCTCCACGTAATCATCCATCTGCATGTCCGCCTTGTCCAGTGCATATTGTGAGTTCAAGTCGTCTGACCAGGGCATACTGTTGTTGCGGGTGGAGTTTTGTGAAACGGTATTCTGAGATGAAGAGGGTGTCGTGGCCGAATTTTGACTGTAAGTATTGTAATTCGTGGGAGATGGGTTGGCACGCCCCCCCCCAGTTGCGCCGCCGGTGACGCCGCTGGAAACGTTGCCCGTTCCGCCGCGTGTGCCGCCCTGCGTGGTTTCCGTCTTGCGTTGAAACGGCGAATCGTAAGTCCCGGTTGCAGAAGAACCTCCGGAAACCTGTCTGTTGGTTCGGTCGTTGGTCGAACCGCTGTTGGCACTGTTGCCGTAAGCAGGAGTTGTGGCCGCAGTTCGGGTTGTCGAACCGGGAAGTGTTTCCGCAGCCGAAGTCGAGTCCACCGTTCCGTTTCCTGATCTTGATCGGAAAATGTCACCGTCTGATGAGGATGCCATTTGCCCTGACCGTGCTGCTGTTCCATTGGTGCTCGTCGATTGCGGTGGCATACCTGAATATCCAGAGCCTCCCGAACCAGTGTGCCCCGAATATGGCGTCGGAGAAGGCGAATGGGCAACCGTTGATGTGGCGGCGGTGTTGGTGTTGGCAGTGTAAGTGTTGGTTGGGGCAACCGATGCGGTACTTTGTTCCATCGCGCCGGTACGAGTGATCGGTTGGACCGTGCGTATCGAATTGTCGGATGCCGAAGCTGTCGGCTGACTTCCGGTCGGGTAGCTTGAAGCGTGGTTGTTGCCCGGGAAATCGGCTTGCGACGACGCTGTGTTTGGATTCGCCAAAGAGAAGCCGCCGGATGCTGAGGTATTGCTGAGGGAACTTGCCCCGGTTCGGCTTTCTGCCGCAAGCAGGGCATTTGCCGCCGTAAGATCATATTGCAGGTTCAAAAAACCGTGCCGCTCCCGTCGGATGAAGGATTGCGATTCCGTCGTCTGAATGTTTCGCCTGGCACGAACGCCGCTTCCGCCAAAAGAGGATGACGATGATGAAACCGCCGATGAAGCAACAGGTAAAGACGCGGTTGCATCATTCGATCCCTGCGTCGCTGAACCGCCGGCCGCGATAGCCCCTCTCTGCAAAATGTTCTGCTGCGATAACGATGCCGCTTTGATGACCGCTTCGGAACTGGCGGGAAGTCGTGCGACCTGGGGTGCCGCCTGTTCGAGAAATTTGATGACGCGTCCACAATGGCTGGCCATCGTCGTCACGCCTTCAGAACCGAATAAGACGCCGGCCAATTCGTATTTCGCGTTAAAAACCGGTCCGCCGGAGCAGCCGTTTTCCGAGGGAACGGTGATTTCAATAAATTCCGCTTCGATGTTGTATTCTTCGGGTTGCTGAAACGCAATCAGACGGCCACCGCGAATTTGATAAGTCCCATCACCGCGATAACCGGCGGCCCAATAGTTTTCGCCTTTTTGCGGGATCGTCGGCGAAATGACCACCGGCTCAACGCCTTGGGGTTCGGCAATCACCAACAGGGCCAAGTCCCAGCGGTCGTCAACAGCAACAACTGCGGCCTCAAATTCCCGCTTGTCGGGAAACCACACTTTCACGTAACCGTTCGAATCACGAACAACGTGCCAGTTGGTGATGACAAAGCCGTAATTTGTTTTTTTTGCGATGAGCGTGCCGGAACCGAACGACATGTCTGGCCCTTGCCGGGCGATGATCCGTACCACAGCCGGGTGAGGTGTTGGGGTTTGATTCTGTGCGTAAACGCAAAAACAGTTTGTGGTGAGTAGGGCAAACAGGAAAAAACATACCCGCGCGCAATAAAACGTTCCGAAATGGCAAACCGTTTCGGCAATTCTTTTCAACGTATCACAATGGTCGCGCGACGGACGAAACAACACCGGTTATTCGTATCTTGGCAAAAGTACACAGTCAAACGCCAACAGATTGACATTTTCTTTGTGTCCTTTGTGAAAAATCTTTGTGATCTTTGAGTTAAAATACGTCAACACAAAGGTCACAAAGGAATGCGCAAAGTTCACGGGTGGAAATGCCAATCCATGACGTTGTATGGTATGCAAGGTTTATACAGAACAAAAAACAACACACCATATTCTTTTTCGGCCAAAAGCCTTGTGTAAATCAGTCTATCGAACAAAGCGTTTGTTTTGTCATTTTTTTCCAGGGAAAAAAATTAAGAAAAATCGTATTTACCATGACTGTTTGTCAATTTTTCCCAAAAGGAACATCCCTCAATTAACCCAAGTTACCTATTTGATACAACCAGTAGCAATTTTTCAGAAAAACACGCTTCTTGCGTAAAAAACGCTCAAGTCACCTCCCCTTTTTTGTAAAAACAACCTATCCTTAGTTATCAAATTTGCAATTTTGACGCTCAAAACGAATTTGAAGGTTATTTGTGCAAAGTGATTTTCGATACAAATATAATAGCAGAATCGCATGAGTATTTCTCTCGAAACTGACAATCGGATGGAACGATGGATGTCAAAAACACGCATTTTTCCCAAAACCGGGAGACTTGCGTTATCCAGGACAATGTTGACGTTGATTGTGCTGTGCGTTCCTGGAATGCTGACGGCGCAACAGCCCGTGGGCAAATCCAGTCGGCCGCAAGTACGATTTGACGGCGGCGATGTTCTCTTTCTTGGCCTTTGGGAGTTGAACGATTCGGTCAGGCAGGAGTCATTTGACGGATATGGCGTTGTCTCGATTCCCTGCAAAGGGAGTCCGCCGACCGCCCTGCGTCAATACCATTTCGCCCTTGCTATGCCGAATGCCCTCGAACGCGACTTGCTCGACGACTCGGCGGATGGAACCTGGCAACGCTGGGACATTGTCTCCGCCGCACTCGTTGCCGAAGGCTTGAGCGATCGGCAACGCGTCGACGCCTATCGGAAGAAAGGCGCGTCCCTTCTCCGGCACGTGGCACCGCATGAGAAAAGCCGTCGTGTGCAAGCCGTCTTTGAGACATTACATGGCCGTTTGTTGACCGGAAAATATGATGTGGCCTGCACGAATCTGGCTCAGGCAATCGACACAGGCGATTTCAACTGCGTGAGCGCGACGGTGTTGTTTCACGCGATGGCACAGCAGGCGGGATTTGACGTTTGCGGCCTCGAAATGCGCGGCCATGCCCTCAGTCGTGTCCGCTTCGATCAACAGGTGATCGACCTGGAGACGACCTGTGCCGATTGGTTTCACCTTTCCGAACACGAACGGCATCGCCCGGACAGCCCGGGCAATGTCGGTTACGATACGGCCTATAAGGTGGCGCGACGGCAAATGCCGCAAACGGTCGATCAATCGTTGAAAACCAGCCGCTCTCTTGACGCCGAAATGCAGGCGACTCGCAGTGCGTCGCATGACCCCGCCGATTTTCCGCCGGCATTGCCGCCGAACGAAGTGCCCGGCAGTTTTCGGGAGATTTCCGACGTGCAATTGATCGCGACGATTTATTACAATCGCGGCGTTGACGAATTGACCGCCGGACATTTCTGCGCAGCTGCCGTTGCCAACATCAAGGCATTGCAACTTGATCCGCAGAACGAAAACGCCTGGCGGAACCTCATGGCAACGTTCAACAACTGGGCCATCGCCCGTGCTTCGGAGGGGGACTACCTCAACGCGGCCCAGTTGCTCGACGAGGGCCGGTTCATCGACGATAGTTACGAATTATTCCGCGCCAACCAGGTGCATACGTATTATCATTGGGTTGTTGACGTGGCCGAACGCCATGATTACGACAAGGCATTGACCCTGCTACGGCTGGCCGAAGACCGGTTGCCAAGTCAGGCCAACCTTCGGTTTTTGAATTTCACGATCCGCCGCAAGATGGCCAACGGTTTGATCGCTTCGCAGGAGGATCGCAAGGCGTTTGAGCAGTTCGACCTGGCTACGGAAGTCGCGCCGGACGGCATCAATGCCGTCGAGGCGGAAGTCGTTGATGTGACGCAACATGTCCGTCAGTTGATTGACGGGAATAAGTTGTCACGTGCAATTTGGCTCATTGATCGCGAGTTGGACCGCCACACGACCACCGTGACGTTGGCACAATCCGGGCCGAATGCTGATCCGTTGCGATTTGCCGGGTCATTGCCTGATGCACCTGTAGCGTCACCACTTTTGAGCAATCCTGCCGTTTTTGGTGATGATGAAGCATCGACCGACATGCCAATCGTCGTGCAGCCGCACCCGGGTCATGCGACGCCTTCAATGGCCAAGCCATCGGCGGTTCCTTCTTCCACCGCCGGAACACGCCCGTACGTCGCGGCGCGACCGGGCAACGAACAGCCGGTCACAGGGCAACGAATCACAGCCAAGCGGTATTCGGTCAAACCGGAACTGCTCGGACAGTTGCAGACCTTGCGTGCCGATGCGGTTGTTGCTTGGGCCAACGAGTCGATCAAGCAACGGGATTACCCCGAAGCCGTCCGCCGCCTGACCATCGGGGAACCATCACAAGATCAGTTCAGCGACAGGCAAGGCTTGATTCTCCGCCAAACCTACACCGATTGGGCCGCCGCGCTGCGTTCCGAAAACCGGCACGGCGAAGCCCAAACCGTTCTCCAACTCGCCGCCGACTCGCCGTACCTGGCGAAATGACCGGGGTTTTTCGGCCACGGTTTTTCACGGATTTTGTTTTGGCTTCACGCAGAACTACAGAGGGAGGGGTGTTGAGAGGCAGGAATCAAAGAGAGTGGCTCCCGTGAGTGCTTAACGTGAGTCCCTCAATACCGCCGGATGGGGGGAATTCGCATGACCTGTGGGCGTCCTTTGCGTTATCTGCGAGAAAGAAAACCCTTCGTGGTGAGAAACAACAGCCTTACATGGCAAGCGTCCGTTTCACTTCGTTTCGTTTCCGGCTTTCATTTTTTTGTACGGGCAAGGGCCGAGTATCTGTTCGAGGTCCGATTCTTCAAGTTCTTCGTCCTGCACAAGTCGTTCGGCCAACGTTTCGAGCAACCCGCGTTTTTCTTCGAGCAACCGTAGTGCGTAGGATTCGGCTGTACGCAGAATTTCGACTGTCTCATTGTCGATGATCCTCGCGGTTTCCTCACTGTACTCGCGGGCTTCACTGATTTCGCGTCCCAGGAACGGGTGCGCTTCACCGACCCGAAAGGCAATCGGTCCGAGCTTTTCGCTCATGCCCCAGTGGATGACCATGCGACGCGCCAGTTGCGTGGCACGTTTCAAATCGTTTTCCGCACCGGCGGAATACTCTTTCGTCAACATCCGCTCGGCAACGCGACCGCCCATCAGAAAGGCGATTTCCGCACGCAACTGCTTTTCAGAGATACTGAGCTGGTCTTCCTCCGGCATGACCATCGTGGCGCCAAGAGCCCGGCCGCGCGGGATGATCGAAACCTTATGCACGCGCGAATTGACCGGCTCGAACCAGCCGACAATCGTATGCCCCGCCTCGTGCCAGGCGGTCTTTTTCTTTTCGTCCTCGTTGAGCGTCTCCTCGCGTTTCAGCCCCATGATGACTTTGACCTGCGCATACTCGAAATCGGTCTGCTCCACCTTTTCCTTGTTGTGCCGTGTGGCCCAAAGTGCGGCTTCGTTGATGAGATTTTGAATGTCCGCTCCGGTAAAACCGACGGTCGCCCGTGCCATTTTTTCGAGGTCAATACCGTCGGCCAACGGCACTTTGCGCGTATGCACCTCGAACATTTCGAGCCGCCCTTTCAGCGACGGACGGTCCACCGTGATATGCCGGTCAAATCGCCCGGGCCGCAACAAGGCCGAATCAAGCACGTCCGGCCGGTTGGTCGATGCCAGTACCATAACCATGTTGTCGTTTTGCTCGAAACCATCCATTTCGCTCAAAATCTGGTTGAGCGTCTGCTCGCGTTCATCGTGACCACCTCCAACGCCGGAACCGCGTTCGCGCCCGACCGCGTCAATTTCGTCGATGAACAAAATCGCCGGTGCGTGCATTTTGGCCGTGTCGAAAAGGTCGCGGACCCGGCTTGCGCCGACACCGACGTAAAGCTGGATGAACTCGGAACCGTTAATCGAATAAAACGGGACATCGGCCTCACCGGCAATCGCCCGCGCGAGCAACGTTTTACCCGTGCCGGGCGGACCGAGCAACAGTGTGCCTTTCGGGACTTTGGCCCCCATTTTCTTGTAACGCTCCGGGTGACGCAGGTAATCAACGATTTCCTCCAGCTCCTTTTTGACGCCTTCCAGCCCGGCAACATCCTGGAACGTCACTTTTTTTTCGCCTGATTGGTACAATCTGGCTTGGCTCCGGTGAAAGCCGGGACTGACCCCGCCGCCCATCATGCGGTCTTGCGCCCGACGCATCATGACCCAGAAGACAATCAGCAGCAACACCGGAACACCCAGAAACATGAACATCAGCCAGATCGAATGGTCGTCAGTTTTTTTCGCGCGATATTCGCCGCCAAGTTCGTCTTTCAGTTTGGTATCCCATTCACCCGGACCGAAAGCAAAAGCCGGGATTTCCACCACAAATTTCTGTTCGATTTTATCGGGCTTTTTCTTCGGACCGGAGAAGGTCAAATCCGCGATCGCCGGGACGACTTTGAACTCCCCGGTCAGTTGCGAGCCCTGAATTTCGATGTTTTTGACGTTTTTTTGCTCGAATTGTTTGCTGAAATCCCCCCAACTGATTTCCGTTCGTGAAACCGGGGCGTGGGTGTAATAAATCAACAACAGGATCACTGCAAGAGCGACAAAAATAAAAAAGGTCGGAATGCCCGAACGTTGTGGGAACGGCCCCCCAAAAGGGTCAGGACGACGCGGTGGATGCTGCTCCGGTTTTTCAGGTGGATTCTGCTGGTTGTTGTCCGGCTCTGACATGAATTTCGCCCTTGAAATCTATGTGTATCACAGATGAAATGTTGACCAACACAAAAGAATAGAGATTATGGAATTATAGACAACAATTTCAATTTCGTCAAATGGCGGAAAAAAAGGCGTTTTGCGTTATGATACGGCTTGCGGCCGCGAAAATCTTAAAATTGCGAGTTGGCTCACGGCATCCCGCAATGTTTCTCAAGAAAAAAAATCGGCGTCGGAACCGCGTTCACAATTCCGACGCCGCAAAAAGCGCTCCGTCATGAGGAGCTTTCGATTGGCAACCGACCCAGTTCGTGTTCCCGCTCAAAGTCCCCTCACCATCCCAGGAGGGAAGGGCGATGCGAGGTCCCGCATCCTCGTCTCTTCATAACAGAGCATCAGGAGAAAGGAGAAAAAACTCTGACGTTCTCGTGCAAGCCGTGGGGGACATTGCAAGCTGCCTTGTCCCACATCACAGGCGAAGGATAAGAAATCATCGCCCCGGTGACAAGACGAGTTTTTTGATTTTTTGGAAAAAAATGATTTTTTTTCCACGGAACTCGCGAAATGGCAGAATTTTCCCTACCGTTCAGAGGTTGGTAGTTAAGTTAGGCGAATTGGTGGAGCGAGAAATGGGCGAAAATGGTATCATTCCTTGAGTTTTAGCA
>WRMR01000068.1 GCA_009776995.1 Planctomycetaceae bacterium
CCCCGAATCAAGCAAAGCAATGATACACATCGCCATGACAAACCGGATGCTCAACTACCTCCAATATCGGAAAATTCACTTTTGAAGACTTACTCTAAACAACATTCGGGTGCAATTATCAAGTAACCTTCCACGTTAAGAAAAACGCTCTGTATCTGCGAAAAACACAGCCCATGCCGCAATCTCCGAAAGAACCGAACAACCAAAAACTGATTGACCAGTACACCGAAATCGCGCGGCTGGCCGGGGGACTTGCGCATGAGATCAAAAACCCGCTCTCGACCATCCGGCTCAATGTCGAATTGCTGGCCGAGGATTTGGCCGAAGGCGATTCGCCGCAGGATCGCCGTGCGCTTAAGAAAATTGAGATCGTCAAACGTGAATGCCGGCGGCTTGAGGATTTGCTCAACGACTTCCTCAATTTTGCCAAGGCGCACAAGCTGGAACTTGAGCCGACCGACATCAACAAAATTTTGAAAGAAACCGTTGACTTTTTCGCGCCGCGTGCCTGTGAGGCGAATGTCGAAATCATCGATTATTTCGCGAACGACCTGCCAACGGTGATGCTCGACCGCCGTTCGTTTCACCAGGCGGTACTGAACCTGATCCTCAACGCGGTGCAGGCGATGCCCAGCGGCGGCCAGTTGGTGGTGCGAACCCGTGCGGCGGCCAACGCAGTGGCCATCGACCTGATCGATAACGGCGTCGGCATGGACGACAAGACGAAGGAACAGTTATTCGACGCGTTCTTTTCGAGCAAACGCGGCGGATCGGGTTTGGGACTGCCGACAACCCGCAAGATCATCGAAGGTCACGGCGGCCTGATCGCCTTGCAAAGTGAAGTCGGTCACGGCACGCAATTCACCATTTTGCTCCCGACCCTGGCCAGATTGCCGTAGATCAGGGGGTTCGTTGTTTAGCCGGGCGTCTTTGACGCCGGAGTTAGCCGCGTCGCGCTTGGAAGGGTGGTTACGTTGGGGCTATTGAAATAAAACGATGCGAAATACAATGTTGGTCGAAATTGAAAGTTTTTTTGGAGATAGATTGATTTCCGGAAAAAAATACTCACTCAAAGAATTACGTGAAAAGGTCAAGAGAGCTATGAGACGAGCTGATATGACCGGCGAAGATTTTACGACAATTAATTTAGCCTCATGTATCATTTTGAAGAGCAACCTTACACTGATAATGCCTGTACAGATTTTGTTATTGACTTAGTTATTAATTATGGGTATAAACCTCTTTGTTGAGTGCTTTATCCTATGCTTTTGCCTTGAAAAAACCGTGTTTCATCCGTGTCATTCCGTGGCCGGGTCAATGAATCCCGTCATTCCACTGCGTTTCATTCCGGCTTTTGTTTTGTGGCTGTTATTGCCGCACCCATGCGCGTCACAGGGTGACGCAGATAACTTGCCCTTCGCTTGCTATTCGAATCTCTGATTGATTAGGAAAAACCATCATGCCCGTATTTAACAACCGTGTGGCACTCATTGGCGAGAGTATCAACGATTCCGTGCCTGCGACGAAGGCTCTGCTTGACGCGGGGAGCCTCGGCGGGATACAGCAACTGGTCAGGTCGCAGGACGAAGGCGGGGCCGATTACATCGACGTCAATATCGGGTTGCGGTCGAAAGACTGGATGACGCGGCTGGTCAAGGCCATTCAGGACGTGACA
Organism: Planctomycetaceae bacterium; assembly: GCA_009776995.1. Lineage (GTDB taxonomy): Bacteria > Planctomycetota > Planctomycetia > Pirellulales > Thermoguttaceae > WRMR01. Next base: position 1,676 of record WRMR01000068.1, read on the forward strand.
GCCAAACCGCTTTCGATTGATTCACCGGACATGGAAATCTGTCGGGCCGGGCTGGAAGCTTACGATCTCGACCGTGCCGGCGGGCAGCGGCCGATTCTCAATTCGATTTCGCCACTGCGTCCGGAAATGTTCGAATTACTGGCGATCAGGCAGTTCCTGCCGGTTTTGTTGATTTCCGAACAAAAGACTGCCGATGGCGGGTGTGCCGCTTGCCGAACTGCGGAAGAAACCCACGAGACGGCCAAAACACTGGTCGCAATGGCCCAACAACACGGGCTGGGGCGTGCCGATGTGATTCTCGACCCCGGTATCGCACCGATTGGCTCTGACACCGGCGGAAATCTCAAACGGCTACTCGACGCGATGAAGCTGATCCAAAACGACCCGGAATTACAAGGTGTACATTATTCCGTCGGATTGAGCAACTTCACTGTCATGCTACCGGTCAGGCGAAAAGACGGCATTTTGGTCAAAAGCACGCTCGAAAGTGCCTTTCTCAGCAAGGCCGTGCCGCTCGGACTTGACATGGTTATCGGCTCGGTCAAGCGAAATTACGAACCGTTGCCCGAATCGCACCCGGCGGTCGAATGCCTTGACCGTTGCCTCGCGTCGGATGGCTTTGAATCGCTTGCATACGTCCGTCGGTTTTATCGCGGTTGATTTGACAGGGCGGTCATTCCGTGACCCGCCACAAGAACTGGGGAACAGGGATTCGAACCCCAACTAAATGGTTCAGAGCCATTCGTGCTACCTTTACACCATTCCCCATCAGGATTGGTTATTTTAGCGTCTCAAGGTCTCTTGTCAAGCGGCTGGAAATCCAATCCGCCGTTGTGCCTTTTTTGATGCGGTTCCTTGATATTTGTTGCAAAACCTGCGATACTGGAACATCATGCGTACCCTTCATTTCGTGACCGTTTCAGGAGGATTTCCCCATGCAAAAACTGTTGCCCGCTCTGCTAATTGGTTTGATTTTTGTCCTGTCCCCGCTACCCCGCGCCGATGAAGAGGCTTTTTCGCCCGGTGACAAGTCGGTGACCAACGACACGGTTACATTGACCTGGAACGACGCAAAGAAACAAGTCGAAATTTCCGACACAAAAGGCATCTATGCGGTGGTGCCGTTTGGAGAAGATTTCCTGTGCGGTATTTCGCCAAAGACAGAAAACGAAAAGAGCGATCATTTATTTATCTTTTCCGAGCATTCCGGCTATGGTACGTTCATCGGTTCTTTACCGCAGGAAAACGAGAGTTTGAGTCTCTCCCGTTGGCTGTTTGTCATCATGTTTGCCAGCAACAAGGATGGCATTGACAAGAACTTGATTCGTTTTCCCAAAATGGAATTACAGCTTCCTCAAAAAACGGAAACACTCAAATCGCTCGGCACCGCCGGGTTGAAAACCGTTGACGGTCACAAGGGCAGTTACATGTTTCTGTCGGTGGCCGATCCTGAAACAAACGCCGGGGTTGTTTCAGGTTGGCTGTCGGCGAAAACGGCCTCCGGCATCGTGTTTTCCGGTAAAACGGAAGATGGCAAAGCGTTTCTTGTTCCCGAAAGTCAATATGGAAATCACATTCGCTATCAAAGTCTGCTACCGATTTCGGAAACTTTTGTCATCGGACGTTTTGACGATTGCCGCGACGGGCTGGAACAGTACGCCGAAATGGTTGCCGAGGCCATGGACGTCCATTTGAAGCCGATTCCCGCCGGGTATTGCACCTGGTACAGCGACAAACACGGCGGCGCGTGTGACGAAACGCACATCAGGGAGTTGGCCGATTTTGCCGCCGAACACTTGAAACCCTACGGCTTCAACTTCGTTCAAATCGACGACCACTGGCAGGACGGCATCAAAACGAACGGCCCAAAAAAGATTTTTACGCGGGTTGACTCGCGGGGACCGTACCCGAACGGCATGACTCCGACGGCGAACATGTTGGCAGAGCACGGGTTGACTGCGGGATTGTGGTTCATGCCCTTTGCCGGAAATGTGGACGATCCACATTTTCCGAAAGAATGGTACGTCAAAAGCGGCGTGACCGATGAGGTCAACGCCGACGGCAAGAGCAAGCGGCATTACAACAGCATTGCCAACAAGGAAGGCGAGCCATACGAATCGTTTTGGGGCGGTACGTCGCTCGACATGACCAACCCCGACGCGCAGTCGTATTTGCGTGATACGGTCGAGCAAATTGATTCCGACTGGGGTTATCACTATTTCAAACTCGACGGCCTTTGGACCGGCATGGCCTGCGACCAATTGTACGTCAACAACGAATATGAACCGGACGATTTCGGCCAGGCAGTGTTTCACAATGAGAATTTTACCCCGGTGATGGCTTATCGCAAAGGTTTTGAAATCATACGCGAGGCGGCTCCGGAAGCGTTTATTCTCGGTTGCAACGTGTCGCAGAACATGCGAATGATGCATCCGTCCATAGGATATTGCGACGCGATGCGGATTGGCCCCGACAACGGTTCGGATTGGAATTCGCTGAAACGCGGACCATGGCACGGCTCGAACCGCTACTTTTTAAACGGCCGCGTGTGGTGGAACGACCCCGACCCGGTGTATGTCCGGGCGTCAATGCCGCTCGAACATGCGCAACTGATCGCGTCATGGGTCGCGGTTTCAGGACAGTTGTATGCGTTCAGCGACTGGTTGCCCGACCTGCCGAAGGAACGGCTGGAGATACTGCAAAAAACGATTCGTCCGCATGGACTAACCACGGCGAGGCCGGTGGATTTATTCGAGTCGGACCTGCCGCGCATCTGGCACCTTTGGGACGACCAAACCGGCGTGCGCCGCGATGTTGTCGCGTTTTACAATTGGGATGATAAAAACGCTGTCACCATCGAAACCACCGCCGAAAAACTCGGCCTGCCGCAAGCGGAACAATATGTCGCCTTCGATTTTTGGGGCAATGAGTTTGTCTCGCCGTTGGACGGGAAGAACATTCGCGTCGCACTCCCCGCCGGTTCGTGCAAGGTTTGGTCGATCCGGCCATTTACGGATTGCCCGGTGTTGATCAGCACGTCGCAACATGTCACCCAAGGCGTCATCGATATTGCGAAAGAAACCTGGGATGCGGAAAAACATCAACTGACCATCGGGATCAAACGTTTCAACAACGCACCGCTCGAAATGCGAATTGCCGTGCCGGACACGATGCGTTTTGCGGAATTCACCGGCGATAACGCTACGGTTGACGTGCAACAGAATATTTGCGTGACCATCATGCCGGAAGCAACTGGTGAGATGTACGAATGTGTCTTGACGTTTGAGTAAAAATTATCCGGGCAAACAACAGCAGCTACACGGCGGCCATTCTTCCTTATGAGGTACGATGTGATGAAACGGCGAAATTTTTTGAAGGACACGGCAAGGTGGCTGCTTTTTGGCGGGCTGGTCATTGGTATTGGCCGACTGGCATCGCACAAAACTGAACCCGATTGCACGATGACGAATACCACATGCCGGGATTGTCCGGTTTTGTTCACCTGCCGCCGCCCGCAGACCAATCGTATCTCCACAAAAACCTTATCACAATTATCAGCAGATGTACCGGATATACGCAGATAGGAGAAACCTGGCAATGGCAAACAGAAAAACCTGCTCTTTTTAGCTTGCGGTTTTTTGTCAAAATTACGAATTTTATATTTTTAAAAAACATCTGCGTACATCGGACACATCTGCTGACTACGAAAAAAAAGTGTGGAAATGCAATTGACCCGCAGACGAAGGTCATGACGAAGACTTTGAAGGAGACTGGGAAATGAACCGCCGGAATTACCTCACCGCGATGCTTGCGGGATTGATTGCCGCGCCGTTTGCGCTATTGTTTCGCAAAACGAACAAGGCCGGTGACGCCGTGTTCTGGCAAATCGACCCGGACAAGTGTATCCAGTGCGGACGATGCGAAACGGAGTGCATCCTGCCGCATTCTGCGGTCAAGTGCGTCCACCAGTTTGAATCGTGCGGGTACTGCTTGTTTTGCAGCGGCTATTATCACGACAACCGCGTCAACTTCGACACGGCGGGCGAAAATCTGCGATGCCCGACCGACGCGATCATTCGCAGGTACATCGAAGACCCGTATTTCGAATACACGATTGACGAAGATCAATGCGTCGGTTGCGGCAAGTGCGTCAAAGGCTGCAAGTCATTCGGGAACGGTTCGCTCTTTTTGCAAGTGCGGCACGGCCTGTGCAAAAACTGCAACCAATGCCGCATCGCCGCCGTCTGTCCGTCGAATGCTTTCACCCAGGTGAGCGCGAATGCGCCGTATCTTTTCAAACGTCCACCGGAGGCCCCGGAATGAATACCCGCCGGAGATTTTCACGGATGGGGTTCGCGTTCTTCACATCAAAAAATGAGCAAGTAAAAAGCGACAATCCGAAACCGATGGCGAGCCAAGCAAAATGTCAGTTCGACGTCATTTCGATCGAAATCTCTTTGGTTTTCGCGTCAATGGTCACGGTCAACCCCGAGGTATCGCCCGCTTGATATTTCGCGGGGAACGGCGGCGTTACATTATCGGGGTTTTCGCGTTGCTCTCTTTCCACGCGTTCCTGTTCCGGCGTTGTGGTTGTTCCGGGCATCGGCGGAGGGAGTTTCGACATGATCGAAACTTTGTGCGTTCCCGGAAGCACACCGTCATTCGACTGGAAAGTTGAAAACGCCGCAACGATCCCGTTGCCGTCGGAAATCCCCATCGCGCCGCGGTCACCGCCTGCAGGATTCAAAAACACCTGGGCATTGGGGAAAGGATTGCCGTCGAGGGTCACTTTCGCCTTGACCTTGATTGTTTTCGGGTATTTGCTCCCGCATCCCGGCATGAACAGGACAACGAGTATCGTCAGAGCAATGGGGGTCAATCTGAGTTGATGCGTCAAATTCATATCATTGATTCCATTTCTGCGTTCGTCAATCAAAATATTCAACCAAAGTTTACAGTGCTTGCGGTGTTTCACCGACATCAAGGGTTCCCATCGCACGATAGGCTTCCAGATTGACCGTTTCCGAAACAAACGTGATGCTGCCGTCGGCAACCGCGAAATTACCACCTCCGGTATGCTTGCTGGAAAAACCGAATGCCAATGTCCAGTTGCCGGATTGACTGCGATTGCCTCCAAACGTTTTGTAGTAGTTCAAAGGTGTTGCGCAATAACGAAAAACGCCGTTATCATTGGTCCAGCCTGCCCAACCGTTCCATTCCGGCAACGTTTCGCCTGCCAGAAACGTGTTACTGGTCCCGTCGGTGATATTGGAAATGGTCGTGATCGTGACTTTTTGGGAAAGCCCCCAACCTTCGAGCATGCCGAATTTATTTCGCGGGAAAATCCCATTGCCATTTTCAAACTCACGGTCGATCAAATTTGAGGCCCGGCCTCCCCGGGTGTCATAAACATTCCGATAGGGTTCCTGGGATTTCATGGAACCCTGGCAACCGGCGTAATTGGTATAAGCACAGTCGTGGCTCCACCACCAAGCTTCTCCCCCCTGGAAATCCTGGTTCGACAACAAGCCGTTCGCAAAACCGTCCGTGGGACACAAAAACGCGTTGACGACAACCTGTCCGACTTCAACGTCTTCCGCCGTAAAATACAGATAAGGAAGCTGTGACGCAAGAGCCGATTGCTCGACAAACGGCAGTACGCCAATCAGCCATGTCCGGTGACGGCCGGAAGCGGTGGAAACGCGTTCGTACTCGGCATTGGACGGGAAAGCTTTATACGCATCGTGGTACGTATGGCAGGCCAATGCCAGTTGTTTGAGTTTGTTGGAACACTCCATACGGCGTGCCGCCTCGCGCGCCGCCTGAACGGCCGGCAACAATAGCGCGATCAAAATTCCGATGATCGCAATCACCACCAGAAGTTCCACGAGAGTAAAACCCAAGCAGCCCCCCTCCCCCATTTGTTTCATTTTAACATTTTTCATAACGAACCTCACTTTCAAAAGAGAATGTGTAAAGATTTAGCGGACGACTTCGATTTTGCCTTCATCATTCCAGCGAATCGGGACAAGACCGGGTCGTTCACGAAACAGAGCAATGCCATCGTTACCGAAAAAGGTTGACCACCAATGGCCGTGATCATCCTGAAAAATCATATTATGTCCCCCGGAGGGAATCGACAGGTGATATCCGGTGTAGGGACCTTCGAGTGTGTCGGAATAAGCGGTCATGCAATCGTAGGTGTTGTCCGATTGGGGATTGTTGAATTCCGACGCGATCAAAACATAACGTCCGTCTTTTTTCAGGAGAAAGGCTCCCTCAAATCCGACATGGCGTCCGTTTTCAAGTTTCAAGAGACGCGGCTCTTCGACCAGAGCGGTCATTTCATCATTCATTTTCGCAATTTTGCCGTCTTGGAACAGGAAATAAACCGTTCCGTCGTCATCCTGAAAGAGCGAGGCGTCGATTTCCGGCGTCAACGGTCCGTCCGGCTTGACGTCCATGTAGGGACCTTCCGCCTTGCCCGAAGTACTCTTCAACAACCCGGTTCCGCGATAATTCACACAGTACGCGATCCAGAACGTTCCTTTCAGATAATGAATTTCCGGTGCCCAAATCGCTTTACGCAAACGATTGTCATCGTAAGTGCGGCCTTGTTGCCAGGTTTGATTGTTCTCAAAGCTCCAGACCAGTCCGATCGACTCCCAATGTTTCAGATCGCTTGATTTCCAAACCCGGATGCCTTCGTTGGTCAGCCACCATGTCGGGTAGCCGGTGGTGCCGGTAAGATACCATGTCCCGTCGGGACCACGGCAAATCGACGTGTCACGCAAAGGATAGTCGAACAGCATGACAGCCGGAGTGGGCGTGGCCGCTTTCTGGCGTACTTTCCGCCTCTCGGCGGCTTCTTGTTCCGTCAAGCGGGATTCAACGGCAAGTCCGGCGTCAATATATTGGCCGCCATAGGTTTGTGACGCTTTGACCGCAATAAGATTTTTCCCTTTTTTGAGTGACGCGACCGATTCCGGGAACATGTCCATCGTAACATAAGAGGTCGAATAACCGTTACGCAGGGCCGCCGGAATGCCATTGATCCAGATTTCCAGCGATTCGTCATAATAGACGTGCAACACCGGTTTTTGGGTCGGTAATTCGGAGAGTTCAAATTCCCGGCGTAGCCAAATGTCCTTTGTCGTCCAGAGAGTTCCGACCCCGGGCGCACCTGGCACCGGATCGGGACCGCCGAATCCGCTTTTGCCCGTTTGCCATCGGGAATCGTCAAAACCCGGCTTAAACCAATCACCGACCGGTTGTTGCAAGGTGTATTTCCAATCCGTCGGAGTCATCCGCGATGTGGGAACGATTTCCGTGACCGTCATGTCCGCCGGATAAAGCGATGTGTGGTTTCCGGTGGCCTCCGCGAATCGGATCGCGTGTTTTTTCCAAGTCGGGAGGTCGGTAAGCATCTTGATGTAAACACCGCCAACGACGGAACGTGCCTGAAATCCCCGTTGTTTGGCGTCTGTGGTGAAAAACCAGTCGGACAGCGGGACGCGACTGGGCGTTTCATGGACGTAATTGTAAATCGGATTGAAGAGTGTCTCAAAATCCTTGGGGTCTCTGGCCGGGGTGATACTCCACAAAGCCCAATCAATCAGCGATTGATCGGTTCGGCTGTCAACCGGCAGACCATATCGGTTTTGCACGGTTTTGTACCATGCGATTTCCTGCGCGGCAAGCGATTCCGGAAAGAGGTTTGTGCCAAGAATCGAGTCCCAAATCAGATTGTGCTTCATCGACCAGGTTCCCGGCTTGTCGAAGGCCAATCGTGTCCGCCCGTCATCCTGGGCGAGTTCGAGCCATTTTTTCGCGTAATCTTCGGCGACGGCACGGTATTTTTGTGCGTCTTCCGTTTTGCCGAGGCGTTCACACAGTTGGGCATATCCCCCGATACCAATGATCGCCTTGAGCGAAAGGTTCGTGACGTGCGCCAAGTGGCCGAACATGTCGGCGGAACAAAGCTGGTTGGCCGGGTCGAAACCATCACGCACCAGGTAATCCGCCCAAAGCGTGATGGTGTCCCAATACCGGGCGGCAAGTTCGGCATTGTCCTCAAGTCGGGCCAGTGCCGCGATCATGATGAGCATGTTCCCCGACTCTTCGACCGGCATGCGGTTCCCGTGACCTCCTCCCATACCGTAAACCTGGCCGGTCGCATGGGGATAGGTTCCCAGATCATGCGGTGCATATTCATAGGGCCACAATTCCGACGACGCGTAATTCAATACGGGAACAAGTCCCCCCTTGAGGAGCTGCGGACTGAAAAAGAGCAAAAACGGTGAGTGTGGGTACAAAAGATCAACGGTACCAATGCAGCCATTGCTGAAATTCTCTTTCGAGAGCATGTACGGTTGACCGTCTTCGGCAACAATGATTTTATTGGCGGCCCAAACCTGGCGATAAACCAGAGTACAGAGTTCGGCGTATTTCCTCCCGCCGATTTTCTCAAGATCGGCAATCAGTTCGTCGTCGAATTTCCGGCATCGCGTCACAAGGTCTTCATATCGTTCCACGCCCTGCCGAATCAGTTCCGTGGCATTCAGGCCGTTGCGTTTCCAGTAAGGCGGTAAATCCTGCCCGAAATACCGGATGGACTTAATATCGTCATACGCCAGCATGAGATAAGAATTCAGCGGTTGTGCGCCGACCTCGCCGAAACGGGTTGTCGCCGTGAGCAAGGGGGCATCTTCCGCTTTGTTCGTGTGTTCCGGCCGGGGTTCAAAACTCAAACTCGTCAAATCGTTTTGCGCGGCAAGATAAAAATATCCCCAATCAATGCGCAGGTCGTCTCCTTTTTTCTCAAGAATCGGCTGATCTTGGTGTCCAACCTGCAATATCCGGAGTCCTGCCGCGTCGTCGATTGTGGTCTGGATCACTTCCTGATCCGGGGTGTTGACGGCAAGGAGCGGACTGACCGTCCATTGCACAACGACGTCATGAGTTTCACCGTCCAGTGAAACCACATCGCAGATCATATATGAGAGAGGGCGGCTGAGCAAATCAATGTCGTCCGGCAGCGAGGGCGTTATGAACGTGAGCGTCAATTGAATCCGGGAATCTGCGAAGGTGTACACAGTTCGCGTCGGGAACAGATCGATGGAAAGTTGTTTCATCGGCTCGTTATCCGGCGGCACGACTCCCATGAAATACAGCGGCTTGCCGTGATCAATCATGACGCGTCCGGTGATGGGGTGCGGTTTTCCTGTCCAATGTGTGGTCGGAACATCGGTCAATGTGTCACCGAAAGACCAGATGCTGAAATAGGGATCGTGGGTGATAATCGGCCAGGCGGGGGCGCGTAACTTCTGTTCGGGGGTGTCATTGGCCCATATTGCGGCTCCGCTCGTCAGAAAAAGGACACAAAAACAACAGGCAAATGATAACAATCGTGTCATTGGGAATTTCCTCATGGAGATTGAATTTCTATACTGCCACTTTTCTCATGGATTGATTTTTCAGGTAACCCGGCTGGTTTTGCACGGTGGTCACCGCTGCGAGCATGTTTTCCAGCGAAACGTCCCCTTCGATGGAATGGGACGGCGAAAAAATGTAGCCGCCGTTTTTCCCAAGGTTGATGAGACGTTGCGTTTCGTTTCGCACGTCGTTCACCGTTCCATGCGGGAGCGTTTTTTGCGTCGAAAGCCCTCCGTGAAACACGAGTTTTCCGCGATACTTCGGCAACAAAGTCCAGATGTCCATGACTTCCGGCTGGAACGGGTTGAAACAATTCAGGCCGAGGGAATACAAATCGTCAAAGAGGGATTGAACCTGACCGCAACAGTGGATGAACAGGTATTTGCCGTATTCCTCACGAACCACCGCATACATCCGCTGCAATTGCGGGTAAATGAACCTTTTCCAATGACGCGGTCCCATGATCAATCCGATTTGTTGCCCCCAATCGTCGCCAAAATAAACGGCGTCAATGTCATAACCGCACGCCTTCCGCACTTGGGCAATATTGTAATCGGCGATTTTCGTCAATAATTCGTGGACAAACCCGGGGTGATCGTGGAAATCCATGAGAAGATTTTCGATTCCCCGGAGCGTCCAGGCACGTTCATAAAGCGAAAATCCCAGACGAAACAGGCGGAACCGGTCAGGGTATGTATCGATCTTTTCCTCAATGTCTTCAAAAAAACGGTCGTCTTCCGGATCAGGAAATTCATAACCGGCGAGTGTGGGTTCTTTGAGAATGATCTCTTCCACCACGCCGATGTCTTTATCGACTTTCCGGTTCCATTTGACTCCAAAATGATCCTGGAAAATGTCGTCTCCCAATGCGCGAAAGAAACCGATGTCGTTTCCAAGCCCGAGAATGTGATTCTCCAAAGGTTCCTCAAGATCGGTCACACCATAATAGTCTCTGAGTTTTTCTTCCGCTTCCAACGTGCAGGAAATCGACCAGGGAACATAAGGCGGAATATGACCGTCAAGAACCAGTGTCATCACTTCGCGTTTTGTCAAAAAATCGTCCATCGGACCGGCAAGGGAATGGATAGGATGAATGCTCACAACTGTTTTTTTATCTTAACAGGCTCATAACATTATATTTCGGGAAGGGAAAATTGCCATTGCGATTTTGTGCCAAAATACTTGGATTTTGTGTCACGCTGCCTCATCACTTGTCTTGAGGCAGATCGTTTGCTTATAATGACACAAATGATGAGAAATAAAAAGCGTATTTTGGTGATTGTCGAATCGTCACTGGCCTATGGCCGCAAAGTGGCCGGCGGGATTTCGCGGTACGTCCAGGAACGGGGACATTGGTCGGTTCATATCGAGGACCGTGGGATTTTTGAGATTCCGCCCCTCGTGCTTGACGGATGGGACGGCGATGGAATCATTGCCAGAACAGCCAACACGTCGTTGAGTGCCATTCTCCAGCAATGCGATTGTCCCATTGTGGAACTCTTGGGTGACGGAGCGAATATTCCCATCGAAGTGCTGCCGGACGAGGAGAGAATGAGCGAATTGTGCATCGATCATTTTCTGGAACGGGGATTCAAAAATCTGGCTTTCTATTCATTCGGCCAAAGTTGGTGGATAGACAAACGACGGGAGCTCTTTCTGAAAGCCGCCGTCGTCAGACCTTTTACGCCGTTTTGGCTTTCAGAGCAATCGGACGATGAATCGGTACCGCTCCCCATTTGGAGGAAGAAATATGAAGAATCGCTCATGAAGTGGCTGAAAACGTTGCCACGTCAAACCGGAATCATTGCCGCGTCCGATTCCCAGGCGATGCGGGTGATGCAATCATGCCAGAAGATCGGGATGAAAATTCCCGAGGAGATGGCCATACTCGGGATTGACAATGATATTCACCTGTGCAACCTTCTGACGCCGCAACTGTCAAGTCTCGACCAAAATGCAGTCCAAGTGGGTTACGAGGCGTCACGATTGCTGGATTTGAAAATGAATCGTCGAAAAAAAAGCATCCCCAAACTTCCGATCCTGATTCCGCCGCTCCATGTCGTCACGCGGCGTTCCACAGACGTGACAGCGATCGACGACCCTGACATTGCCGCCGCCCTGCATTTTATCGGCGAGTATGCCACCCAGGGAATTCAGGTCAGCGACCTGGTCAAGGAAATCAATCTTTCCAGGAGCACGTTAATCCGCCAGTTTCAAAAAATCCTCGGGCGTTCTCCCAAAGAGGAAATTACGCGGGTATGTCTCAACCACGCCAAGTATCTTTTGATGCACACCAGCCTTCCCATCAATGTTGTGGCCAAACAGTCCGGTTATCATTCCGTGGAATATTTTGTTTCCATGTTCCGTAAGCATACAGGTAAAACCCCATTGCAGTTTCGCCGGAACCAT
>WRMR01000069.1 GCA_009776995.1 Planctomycetaceae bacterium
CATGGCTTTTATCCATCGATTCACGCCTAAAAGCCATCGATTCACGGCTTTTATGCGTCGATTCACGGCTTTTATCCATCGATTCACGGCTTTTATCCATCGATTCACGGCTTTTAGCCATCGATTCATGGCTTTTAGCCATCGATTCACGGCTTTTATCCATCGATTCATGGCTTTTATCCGTCAATTCACGGCTTTTAGCCATTGATTCATGGCTTTTAGCCATCGGTTTTGGCACTTCAGGCTGCGATTTTCACCAAGATGCAAACCGAACGGCGGTCACGGCGTGACCGCCCTGCCTTGAAATCCCTTCGTGGTTCTTCGTGATCTTCGTGGTGAATAAAAAAACCACCATGACCGGGGACGATCATCCCCGGCTCTTTGGCAGCTCATGACTCCACACATCTAAAACTTCTCACCCGCCGCCGCGTTTCTCAACAAGAGCGGAACATGAAAAGTCCCGTTGATTTGCGGATTGCAAGCGGGTAAAATGTGAAGCGGTTTTGTTACGGCACGTTCTCTAAAAATCACTCTGTGAGGAGCAAACAAAATGAAAATCAAACGAAGCACGTTCATCTGTGGACTCGTCCTGTTCTTGTCGGGCATGTCGGTTTTTTGTGCGGAATATCCGGTCGAACCGTATTCCTCGAAAGTCAACCATGACGAAATGGCGTTGATGTACCGTTGGGTCGGCTTCCTGACGCAAAACGGCCAGGAGGCGGACGCATCGCGCCATGCGCCGGAAATCCCGTTGAGTTTTCTCTGCGGGGAGCGTTCCAGCCGGGAATGGGTCAAAGCTGACAACGCAAAAATCACAACCGGCAATTGGGCCAACGGAACACGTCTGCACACACTGCGATGGCGCGACGATCAAACCTCGTTGTCCTGTGAGATGCAACTGACGGAATACCGCGATTTTCCCGCAATGAGTTGGACAATTTTTCTGAAAAATGAAGGAACCGGCGAGACCGCCCCGATTCATGACTTCAAGGCATTGGACACCTGGTGGAAACGGGCGGACGATACCATGCCGATCCTGTATCGCTCTCAAGGTTCCGACGGACGAACGGAAGACTTTGTGTTTGTCGGGGAAGAAATGCGCAGGTCGATGTGGGGGAAATCCCGGACGGTGCGGATGGATCACCACAGCAACGCGCTCTTCCGCCAGGCGTCCAATTATTCGCCGTTTGATTCCGATACGCGACCGTCCGCAACGTGGTTGCCGTTTTACAATCTCCAAACCGGTGGTGACGGACTCATTGTCGGCATCGGATGGAACGGTCAATGGTTCGCGGAAATCGGGCATGACGGCAATGGAACCTGTCCGCTTTCCGCCGGAATGGAACACCTTCACGCCAAGCTCCTGCCCGGAGAGGCCATCCGGTCGCCGTTGATGCTCGTGATGCACTGGTCGGGTGAGTTGATGCACGGCCAGAACCTGTTTCGCCGCCTGGTCCTGGCCCATTTTCATCCGCAAAAAGACGGCCAACCTTTGTCCACGCCGATCTGCTGTTCCACCTGGGGCGGATGGCCGAACCAAATCCACCAGGAAATCATCAAAATCATTGTCGAGAAGAAACTTCCTTACGATTACTATTGGATTGACGCCGGTTGGTACGGCAAAAGCGAAACCGATTGTCCCAATGTCTTTCAAGGTGATTGGGGAACCGTGGGCGACTGGATCGTCAACAAGTACCGGCATCCGGAAACGCTCAAGCCGATCAGCGATTCCATCAAAAACGCAAACATGAAATTCCTGCTTTGGTTCGAACCGATCCGCTTCACGCGCGGGACGGATCCCACCGTTGCTCACCCTGAATTTTTCGTCGATCCCGGAGGCGGAAATTTGCTCCTGGACTTGGGAAATCCCGAAGCGAAACGATACATCACGGACACGATTTCCGGGCTGATTACGGAAAACGGTGTGGATTGCTATCGCGAGGACTTCAATTTCGATCCGTGGCCGTACTGGACACACCAGGAAGAATCGGACCGGGTTGGAATGCGGGAAATGCGATTTGTTGAAGGGGTTTATTCCTATTGGGACGAACTCCACAGGCGGCACCCGAATCTTGTCATTGATAACTGTGCCAGCGGCGGACGCCGAATCGAGCTGGAAACGATGAAACGGAGTATGCCGTTGTGGCGGACCGATTACAATTGCTTCCCGGATTTGAAACCCGAAGCAACGCAGGCTCACACGTTCGGCGTCGCGCACTGGCTTCCGTCAAATTCCATCGCCCCGTTGGACGGTAAGCCGGATACCTATCAGTTTCGTTCCGCACTCACGTCCGGCATGACGATCGGCTTGGACACCCTGGACCGACCGCTTGCGGAGCGGCAGGAGGAGGAATGGGACTGGTGGCGCACACGAATCAGCGAGGCACAAAAGGTCAAACCGTTTTTCTACGGTGATTTTTATCCCCTGACCATGGGGAATCACGACTTGGAAAACTGGCTGGCCTATCATTTTTACCTCCCGGAAAAAGAGGCGGGTGTGCTTGTGGCGTTTCGGCGTCCCAAATCGGACGTCATGGCCATGACGTTCGATTTGACGACAATACGCCCGGACGCGACGTATCAAATTGAAGACCTTGACCGTGGTGAAACGTTGGTGCTTTCCGGTGAGGAAATCCGGCGGAACGGATTGGCTGTGACAACAACCGCACCGCGTCAAAGCCGGTTGCTTTTGTACCGGCGCGTCAATCCCTGACGCCGGTCGCTCATGGCAACCGGGAACGAAACATCACGCAGTGAGCAGATCGAACACGATCATTTTCAGAAATCAGTGCTGAAAATCAATAAGGATTTCAGATAAGGATTTCAGATTATCAGGCGACAAAATTTTGGGAAGTGAACCAATGCCCCATTTTTTTTATTTTTACTGTCTTGCAATATGATATTCAAGGAGATAAAATAATAACTTGTCTGTGTTATTTCCGCACAGGCTTTTGCGGCAGGAGCAATTCTCTTTGATTTGATATTTGTTGCGATAATATTTCTGTGTGGTGAAAAGGTTCAATGATGCTTCCTCGTGTATCGTTCATTTTTAGTGTGGTGGTGTTTTTGGTTTCGTTCGGGATTGGCTGTCGGGAAAAACCTGTTGTGGAGATTCTGCCTCCCAAAGTCATTGTTGCACAGGTTGAACAACGGGATGTTCAGCTTTACCGTGAATATACCGGTTCCACGGCCGCCAGTGAGGTTGTGACAATCTCAGCGCGAGTCAAGGGATTTCTCGATCAAATGCTTTTCACCCCCGGTTCCATGGTCAAAGCGGGTGAAAAGCTCTTCGTGATTGAACAGGCACCTTATCGTACTGCCATTGAGTCTGCCGAAGCAACATTGATGAAAGCACAAGCGTTGCTCAGCTTTCGGGAAAGCAATTTCCATCGCGGTGAAAAACTCGTGTCTTCCAGGGCGATTACCGAGGAGGAATTTGCGGAATTTCGGAATGAATACGATCAGGCTCAAGGGGATGTTCTGAAAGCAAAAGCCGATCTTGAACAAGCAAAAATCAATTACTCCTATACCGAAGTTTTTGCACCGGTGACGGGAAAAATCAGTCGCAATCTGATTGATGTGGGAAACCTTGTGGGAGGTTCCGATCAGACGGATGTGAAGCTTGCAACAATCACCAAGATGGACCTGATTTACGTTTATTTTCAGATTCCCGACAGTGATTTCCAGGAATTGATGCTTTCGCAACAGTTGGATGACGCACCCATGAAACAACCGAAGATGCGAATGGTTTCGCTCCACACTTCCACCGAAGAAACAGAGCAGGAAACCGTTTCACTTTCGATTCACAAGCCGTTTGAAATGAGTCTTTTGCAAAAAATGGTTCCCAACCAAAGGATCGAGCAGGAAAACTGGCCTTATCAGGGAATGATCAATTACGACGATAACATCATCAACGCATCCACCGGAACCATTACCCTCCGCGGCGAAATCGTCAATCCGGATTACAAAATCTATCCCGGCTGGGTTTGTCGGGTTCGCATGCCGTTTCGTCTTGTCAACAACGCTCTGCTTGTCCATGAACAGGCCATTGGAATTGATTTGAACAGCCGGTATATGTTGATTGTCAACGACGAAAATATTGTCGAACACCGCAATGTCGAAGTCGGCGAGCATGTCGGTGGTGATATGATTATTGTCACATCGGGAATCAAGCCGGGAGAAAATTATATTCTCGAAGGTCTGCAAAAGGCCAGAAATGGCGAGAAAGTCGATCTGCTGTCGCCCTAACCACTATTTACTTCTCCTCTAACTCCATGTTCAGCCGTTTTTTTATTGACCGTCCGGTTCTGTCAAGCGTGATTTCCCTGATCATTGCATTGGCCGGCCTTTTGACGATTTTCATTCTGCCCGTGGCACAATGCCCGAATATCGTGCCGCCTTCCATCACGATTTCGGCCTCCTATCCCGGAGCGAATTCGGAACAATTGGCCCAAACAGTGACAACCCCCATTGAATCGAGAGTCAACGGCGTGGACAACATGATTTACATGTCGTCTTCCAGTTCGAACAGCGGGTTGCTTTCCATGAATGTCACGTTTGAAATCGGCACCGATCCCAACATTGCAACGGTCAATGTCAACAATCGCGTTCAGCAGGCCATGCCGTCGCTTCCGTCCGAAGTCCAACGGCAAGGCGTCACCGTTCAAAAGAGATCGACGGGTCAGGTCATGGTGATCGCCCTGTACGACCCGAAAGCCAAAGAACACCCCGAATCGGCGAAGTCTTCCTTGTACCTGTGCAATTTTGCCAACGTTTATGTCAAGGACGTGCTTTCCCGTGTTCCGGGCGTTGGGCAGGCGCGAATCATCGACCAGCGCGATTTCGGGATGAGAATCTGGCTCGACCCGCAATTGATGGCCGCCCGAAATTTGTCCGTCCAGGATGTGATCAAGGTGATTCAGAACCAAAACGTTCAGGTGGCTGCAGGAACAATCGGCCAAACGCCTTCGCCGTCTGATCAAAAGACGGAAATCGTCGTCACGACGATAGGACGGTTTGAAAATGCCGAACAGTTTGAGGACTTGGTCGTTCGCGTCGATGCGGATGGAAGTGTCCTGAAAATCAAAGACCTCGGCACGGTTGAAATGGGGGCGCAGATTTATATTCCTGAAGCGACCATGAACGGCCAGCCGGCGTCGATCATCAGTATTCATCAGCTCCCGGAAGCCAATGCGCTGGACGTTGCCAAAGGGGTTTATGCCGCACTGGAGGGAATGAAAGGGGACTTTGAGCGAAACGGAGTCGCTTACAGGGTCTCCAAAGACATGACACGGTTTGTGACCGCTTCGATCAAGGAAGTTCGTCTTACCCTTTACATCGCCGTTGCTCTCGTGGTGTTTACCATTTACCTTTTCCTGCAGGATTGGCGGGCAGTTTTGATCCCGACGCTTGCGATTCCGGTTTCACTCCTCGGTGCGTTCGGACTCCTTGCCGTATTCGGTTACACGATCAACACGTTTTCGCTTTTCGGGATCGTTTTGGCCATTGGTATTGTTGTCGATGACGCCATTGTCGTTGTTGAAAACTGCCAGCGGATCATCGATGATGAAAAACTGCCCGCTCGCGATGCAGCCCATAAAACCATGATGCAAGTTCAGGGACCGGTCACTGCGACGGCGTTGGTTTTGCTTGCCGTGTTTCTTCCGACGGCGTTCATTCCCGGATTGTTGGGGCGTCTTTTCGCCCAATTTGCCCTGACAGTTGCCGGCGCGACGGTGATTTCGGCTCTTTGCGCCCTCACGCTTTCCCCTGCCCTGTGCGCAATTTTGTTACGGCCATCGTCCGCAAAAAAAATCTTTTACTTCCGATGGTTCAACACATCCTTTGATTTATTTTCCAAAGGATACCTTGCCACCGTCAAAAAACTGCTCCGTCTGGCGGTCGTGATTTTCGTGCTGTGGGTCGGCCTGATCGCGGGGGTGGGTGCCATGTCGAAAATTCTCCCGACGGGTTTTTTGCCGAACGAGGATCAGGCGTGCATCTATGTTGAAATCCGTATGCCCGACGGCGCGTCGTTCAACCGGACAAAAACCTTTACCCAAAAATTGTACGACGAAATTTTTTCCAAGATCGACGAAATTGAGTGTACCGTGATTTACAATGGCACGTCCATTATGAACGACGTCAGGGCGACGAACGCCGCGTTTTGTATCCTGGCACTCAAGGAATGGGATCACCGCAAAACACCCGGGACGGACTCGATGTCGATCGTCCGAAAATTGATGAAAATGACGGCCGACTATCCTGAAGGCCAGATTTTTATTTTCCAACCACCTCCGATCATCGGCCTTGGTTCATCCGGCGGACTCCAGGTGCAACTTCAGGACAAAGGTCTGCTCGGTAGCACCTCTCTCTATCATGCCGCCGAGGAAATGCTGGACAAGTCGAGAAAAAGCGGCTTGTTCACATCCGTTTCGAGTGCATACCGCCCCACAGTGGCAAAGTATTACCTTGACATCGACCAGGAAAAAGCAAGAAAATTAAAGGTCGCGCCGGACGAGTTGTTCCAGACCCTGCAAACGTATTTCGGTTCCTATTATGTCAACGACTTCAATCGGTTTGAGCACGTTTACAAGGTGATGCTGATGGCCCACGACGACGCTCGTGCCAGGGAATCCGATTTGACGCAAATCAAGGTTCGTAACCAAAACGGCGAAATGGTGCCGATCAGCACGTTCGTCAAATCGCGGATGGATGTCGGTCCTGACGTGGTTTACCATTTCAATATGTACCCTTCGACCAAGCTTTCCGCGCAAATGCCCCGTGCCGTCAGTACCGGCGAAGGCATGAAAGCCCTGGAAGCACTCAACGATTCCCTTCCCGGAGGCTATGGTCTCGGCTGGATTGATTCGTCCTATCAGGAAAAACAGGTGGGAAACTGGGCCATTGTCATTTTCTTTCTGGCAACGGTTTTCGCCTTCCTGGTCCTCGCAGCCCAATATGAAAGCTGGACTGCACCAATCATCATCCTGATGGCTGTTCCGCTTGCCGTGGCCGGAGCGTTTTTCGGCATTTTGGGACGGGAACTTGATTTCAACGTCTATTCCCAGGTCGGACTTGTGATTCTGATCGGTCTTTCCGCGAAAAACTCGATTTTGATCGTCGAATTTGCCCGCGACGCCCGAAAAGAAGGAAAACCGATTTATGATTCCGCCCTGGAAGCGTCGCGACTGCGTTTGAGACCGATTTTGATGACGTCGTTCGCATTCATTCTCGGAGTTTTGCCGCTGATGATCGCGACCGGAGCCGGGGCTTTCAGCCGTCAGGCCATTGGAACGGTTGTGTTTTTCGGAATGATCGCCGTGACAGCCGGAGGAATTTTTATCACGCCTTCCCTTTATTTGTTGATCCAATCCATTGCCGAACGACTGTGGGGAAAACGTAGCCAACAATAAAGATTGGCCGCCAATCAGAGCCGCGACGGTCACGAAGCGGTCATTTCGATTGATGACTTTCGCGGTTCTGATTGAAATGTTCACGTGATGATTGTTCGACTCCTGATTTTGTGGTTGGACCGGCCGTATAGTTCTCACCACAAAGGTACTGAAAAACCTGAAACGCACGGGGATTCACCTCCGTGCCTTTGGTGTTTCCGTGTGAAGCATAAACAACTTTTTTGCCTTTTTGTAAAATTTTACCTAAAATGGCATTGCATAAGAACGGCAATATTTGGTAAAAATAGGGTATCCGTTCACATTTACCAAACAACTCGAGGATTTTGTCTGATGATGAAACAATTTTTCTCCCCAAAAACGGCCTGGTGCTGGTTGATTCTGGTTGCAACATTGGTCGCGACTCCTTTTCTTTTGACACATGTTGCCTGTAATGCGGCGACGAACCTCCAGGGAAGCCCGGCCGTCGCGGACGAACTGAAACCGACGACAACCGACGGTCTGATTGGCCGGCTGGTCGCCTTGCGAATGCCGCGTGAGCATATTTCCAAGCATCCGCTGGATGAAACCATCTCCCAACGGGCGTTCGACCTGTATCTCAAATCGCTGGATCCGCTGAAATACTATTTTTATCAGTCGGACATCGACGAATTCAAAAAATATGAAACGGAGATATGCAAGCAATTGACATCCGGCAAGGTTGACATCGGGTTCGAAATGTACAACCGTTTTCTGCAACGTTTCGATGAACGAACAGCCATGGCTGAAGAAATCCTCAAATCGCCGTTGGATTTCACCGTCCATGAAGATTATGTCATTGACAAGGATTTGGTGACTTATCCGAAAACCAAAGAGGAAGCCTTCGACCGTTGCCAGAAAAAGGTCAAATTTGACATCCTCAAACTGAAAGCCGACAACCGTGATTTTCTCGAAAAGAAAAACGGTGACTCGGAAGCGACCAATTCCTCACGGGCCAGGGCCATGGAGGATCCGATCACCCGTCTTGAACGGCGTTATGAAAGCACGAAAAAACGGGTTCACTTGACCAATAACGATGAAGTGCTGGAACTCTATCTCTCGGCCGTCACCGGGGCTTATGATCCCCACAGCAGTTACATGTCCCAAACCTCCTACCTGGATTTCATGGATCGCATGGGACTCGACTTGGAAGGGATCGGAGCTTCGCTCACGTCGGAAGACGGCATTACAACCATCAAACAGATCATCTCCGGCGGTCCGGCGGACAAGGACGGTCGCCTGAAAATCGATGATAAAATTTTGGGGGTCGCCCAGGGAAAAGACGGAGAACTTGAAGATGTCGTTGACATGAAACTCAACGACGTCGTCCAGAAAATTCGCGGAAAACGGGGTACAACGGTTCGACTCCAGATTTTGCCCGACGATGGTTCAGGGCTCAAGATCATCGAACTTGTTCGTGAAAAAATAGAATTGGAAGACAGCCAGGCCCAGCAGGTGATCTTTGAAGCCGGAACCAAAAACGATGGCACACCCTATCGCGTCGGGGTGATCGACCTGCCCAGTTTTTATCTGGATATGAAAGCCGCCGAGCGGGGTGACCGCAACCCGAAACGCACGGTGACGGATGTACGGGCTCTTCTTGAAAAATTCAACGAGCAAAATGTCGATGTCGTTGTGATTGACTTGAGCAAGAACGGCGGCGGCTCTTTGCCTGAAGCGGTCGAGTTGACCGGACTGTTTATCGAATTGGGGCCGGTTGTCCAGCTCAAACGCACTGACGAACCCCGGGCCAGGCCGCTCACCGACCCCGATCCGAGTATTTCCTGGACGGGTCCGCTGGTTGTTGTCACGAGCAAGTTCAGTGCCAGTGCCAGCGAGATTTTTGCCGGTGCGATTAAGGATTACAAACGCGGCATTGTTGTCGGAGATTCCCGCACACATGGCAAAGGCAGCGTCCAGGCTGTGCAACCCTTGTCCCGGCAAGCGTTGCTTGGCGGTCTGAATAACCCGCCGGAATACGGAACTTTGAGATTGACGATCCAGCAATACTATTTGCCCGCCGGGACTTCCCCGCAAGTCAACGGGGTGGCGGCGGATGTGGTCATTCCCTCCTTGACGGACCACATTAAGGATATTTGCGAGTCGGATTTGGATTATCATCTGCCTTACGACGAAGTCCCGTCAAGCAATTATCCCGATTTTGGTTATGTCACGCCGGAAATCATCAAACAATTGCAGGCGGGTTCCGAACGCCGCGTCGCCGACAACACCGATTTCCAACGGATCAACAAGAATATTCAAACGTTCATTGAAATGAAAGATCGTCCCTCGATTCCGCTCAACGAAGAAGCCTACAACGCGGACAGAGCCAGATTCGACGCCGACAAGGAAGAGCAGGATAAACTGGAAAAGATCGTCAACAGTAGCTCAAAAATCAAGCGGGATTATTACCTCGACGAGGTAATGAACATCGCGATTGATTATGTGCAAGCACTCCAGGAAGCGGGGTTCACGCTCAAGAAACCAACGTCGCCGGCAAGCCGTTCGAGCCGGATTTTCTTGTAATCATCAGAGCCGTGACAGTTATGGAGCGGTTTTTCCCATTTGACTGTTCCGTAACCGTCGCGTCTCTGATTCGGTGGCCACGGTGTGACCGCCTTGCCTGATTCGTTCGCCCTGACTGTGAAACGGCTTACCATGTACCTTGGCGTTATCAGCGACACGCACAGCAATATCCTTCTCGCGCATCAGGCAATGCTCGTCTTCCGCGAATTTGAAGTTGAGCGGATCATTCATTGCGGCGACGTTGGTACGGTGGCGGTCTTGTCACAATTCGCCGGAACGCCAGTCGATTTCGTACTCGGTAACTGCGACTGGGGCGAAGCGGACTATCGCACAGTTCTCGAACCGGGCCGTGTCACCTGTCACGGGCAGTTCGGCCATGTCACGCTTGCGGACATCAAGATCGCTTTCATGCACGGGCACGACCAACGCCGCTTCGACCGCGAAACGTCTTCCGGTCAGTGGGACATACTCTGCTACGGCCACACACACGAATCGTCTCTCTGGATGGGTTGCGACCAAACCATCGTCCTGAACCCCGGCGCGTTACACCGTGTTGCCACGCCTAACGTTGCCATTGTCAAACTCCCCGAAAGGGATGTGACGCTTATGAAACTCAAGTGATTCGTGTGAATCCGGCTGCCATTTCCTGCTTGTTGGAAGCACCATCGTCACGCTCTGTCCCACGGGAAGGCAATCACATCGGCAATGTTACGCGTTTGCAGGGCCGCCATGACGAGGCGGTCGAGTCCCATCGCACAGCCGCAACAAGGCGGCAGACCATGACGCATTGCGTCGAGCAGACGACTTTCTTCCGGCAAGGGGGCATTGCCGTCGGCGATCCGCAAAGCATTGATGAGCCGGATGCGTTCGAGCAAAACATTCGCATCAAGCAATTCGTGGTAGCCGTTGGCCAGTTCCAGCCCATCGACGAACAACTCGAAACGCTCGGACACGTCGAATTCGCCGGACGCATCAATAATTCTCCGCGTTTGAGCCAATTGCGATTGCGTGGCAAGATAGTCAATGACAATCACCGGGTTTCGGGCTTCAGGCTTCGGACTTCGGACTTCGGGTTCCGTTTCGACCCCTTCTCCTGAAGCTTGAAACCTGAAGTTTGAGGCCTGAATGCGTTCGGAAAAAATCAGATCAACCCAGTTTTCGCGATCATGTTCTGCCAAGCCGAACGATTCGGGAAACGCAATCCCCGATCTGATTGCGTAGTCCCGCAATTGTCCGCAATCGGCCGTGTGCGGGTTAAGTCCAATATGTTCTGCAAATAATTGGCGGAACGTCACGACGTTTGCCTTGCCGCGCTGGAGAACGGCGTCGGCCAAATCACTCAACAACGCAACGCCTGCCTCGTAATCGTCGCCTGTGCGGTACCATTCGAGCATCGTGAATTCCGGGTTGTGCATTTGTCCAAAATCGCCGCGACGAAAAACCCGTCCGATT
Source organism: Planctomycetaceae bacterium (assembly GCA_009776995.1). Classification (GTDB taxonomy): domain Bacteria; phylum Planctomycetota; class Planctomycetia; order Pirellulales; family Thermoguttaceae; genus WRMR01. Next base: position 11,409 of record WRMR01000069.1, read on the forward strand.
TGAAAAATGGCGTTTGCCCCGGCGGCAATCATGCGTTTCATCGCAAATTCGGGCGAGGTTTGCAGATAAAACGGTTGGTCGCCGCCGACCGGCACGGCAAACGGTTCGAGATAACGATCAACCACCGTATCACGCGACAGCACCGGCGTTTCGACTTCGAGAAAGCCGCGTGATTCAAAGAATTCGCGCACTCGCCGGATGATGGCCGCCCGTTCCCGGAGCCGCTCGAGTGATGCCGTCGGGAAAAAAGAATCAGGGGAAGCAAGTCCGTCCCCTGCGACACTCTGCACTCTGCCCCCTGCACTCTGCACTGATTTTACCGTCTGTTATAATTGGCAAATGTTTTTGGCACATCCATCGGTTCCGGCACAGGGAGCAGGGGGATATTCATAATGCTGTTTCCCGGCAGGAATGGTTCGTCCGGCGCAGAGCGGCGCACTTCCTGATCGACGAGGAACTTGCCTCCGGAAATGGGAACCATTTTGGGATTCCAGGTAAACGTTGCAAAAATATCAGCGATTTCAGGGTGAAATTCAACCACATCGCCGTTGCGGTCGGTTTTTCCCAGCGTATTGAAGCTGCCGACGGTGACGATGCTTCTCGTGCGGTCATGGAACGTGTAGGCCTCGTACCCTTTTTCACGAAGGGCATGACAAACGGTTTCCGCCTTGTCTCCGGCCCTGGCAAGTTGCTCGGATTGATGAAGCTTGCTTTCATTCTTGGCCGCTTCTTCGATTCCTTTGGGATCGGCAATGACAAAACCCCGGTATTCCGCAACTTTGATCGTGTGTTTGCCCGGACAACGCAACAGACTGTATCGCGAATCCGCGTTCAACTTTTGCACGAAGTCATCGACACGGTTGGAAAAATATTCCGTCGGCAGAACCGGGTTGGGACACTTGATCGCCATTTCCAATGGACGGACACTGTTTTTGCCGTACTCCCGGATGCTGAACCGCTGCAATTCGATCATCGTGGTTTTTGCGAAACCGCCTCCCGTCTGTTCGGCCAGGGCGATGTCCCGCTTCAACTGGGCGATGATACATTCCGGCTCAAGATTTTTGATCTTTTCAAACGTCTTGTTGATGTCTTTGTCGTCAATGGATTGGAAGTCGCCAACCAAAACGGCATATTCGTCGGTAACGCTTCCGTTGACAAATTTCGTTTTTTCCGAGGCATAGCGCGGCATAGACAAAGGCGTATCCGCCATACCGGCTTGCACCAGAGCCTGACGGATTTCCAATTCGATTCTTTTGCTTTCGTCCTCTTGTTCAAGGCTTTTGGCGTAGTCGAATTTTTTGTGGTGGACGTAAGCCTTCATGCCGTGCTTTTGCCGCAATTCCAATGCCAAAGTCCGGGCGTCGTCACAGGCATTCGGTCCGTTATAGGATTTAACGTAAATCATCCATGGACCGTTTGTTTCATCAAGCGGATACTCGGCTTTGGGGTCGGCACTCACTTTTTCCCCGGAACCAAAAAATCCTTTGATCAGCGAACGCGGGCCGTCCGCATTGGCATTGAAAATCATGACACAAAACATGATCATCAAAACAATGATGACTCTTTTTAACTTGAGCATCCCTTCCTCACAGTTCTTGATTTTTGGTTGCCAAAATAGTAACATACCAGTTTCTTCCGCGCAAATACTCACTTCCTGTTTTATCGGTAAAACCTGTTGTCGGAATTAAGTAAAATGGCGGAATTTTGGCAATTATCGCGACTGTAACGACAGAGTGGACGGATTTTTCCCGTTTGAGTTATCCTCAAAAGTTGTGTATGGTTGAAAAGTCTTATCTATTTACAAACGACCAACTCCCGGTGTATACCGTACAACGTCATGGACTTTGCATTTCGTCTGTGAACTTTGTGCATTCCTTTGTGATCTTTGGAGCCTTGCCAAAATAACATTTACAATTGCTACGATATTCTTTGTGAAATTTTGTAGTTCCATTTCCCCAAAACATCATTCCGTATGATGTTCAAGGTGTTGAGTTGTTCGTTGGTGATTTTTCGTTTTGTCGGATAATTATTGTGGTCTTCCA
>WRMR01000070.1 GCA_009776995.1 Planctomycetaceae bacterium
GTCCACTGGCAATTCACCACCCACGACGCTCGAATCAAATTGGACTCCGTGTACCCGAAATTTCACTTCGATAACGAATGATTATATTTTTAGTCAACTTCAACTTTTAGGCTGGACACAGCACTAGTGCCTTGTAAAAATTAAAAATTGGGATGCCCTTCACGGAATCCGGTGACGGTCACAGCGTGGCCGCCCTACCTTGATCCCAAGTTTTAATATTTACAGAGCGGTAGTATAAATCTCGATTTCCCGCAAATCCACGACGGTGGGCATGTCTTTACCGTCGCGTGCCACAGGGTCGTTCGCAATCAATCCCGCCGTTGTCTTCAGAATGACGAGACGGAACTGCGACGCCTTGACGGGCTTGTCGAACCGCACGACAAAAGCGTTCGTGTCGTCAATCCATGAATACACTTTGCTGTAAGGTGCATCGGCAAACTCAGACACAGGGATCGGTGTTCGGAGTTCCTTGACGGTTATCCATTGATTCGAGTCGTCAAGGCACTGCACGTCGAAATCCAACAAATGCCGCTGATTCGGCTGGACGTTGCCGTTGGAAACAACCCAAATGCGGTCTTTGCCGTCCAGTGCCATCGATGCATCCTGGACGTACACCCAGGCGTCAAACCAATCGAAACCGCCTCCTCTCATGCGAGCTGTCATAAAATCGGGGTCAAACATGACGATATTCCCGGGATTTCCGGGCGTGATGGAATAAACGTTATCCTTTGAGTCCACGGCAACCGCATGGTTCAACACACTGCCATCCTGGTCTTGCATTCTTCTTCCCGCGCCAATCGCTGTGAACAGTTCCCCCGAGGGCGCAAACTTGAACAGTTCCGCCGTCTCCGCCGCGTGTAGCAGGAAATTTCCCCGGGAGTCCACGTCCAAGTCCTGACATGCCGCTACAGGAACTGACAATGGAATGCGATTTGCGATTTCGCCCGACGCCGCATCAATCAGCACAATCTCTTCCGTGCCTCCTTCCCGCACTCCGCCATCTCTGATGCGCCCTTGTCGGGCCACCACGGCAATCATGTCTTTCCCTGCCCGAAGACAGTTACTTAACGCATACGCGTTCGGAATCTTGATGCGTTTGTCGAGTTTCCCGTCATTCATGTACTTCAAAACCTCGCCCGCTTCGTTGTACATGCCGAGGCGGTAATGGAGCGTTCCCAGGAGCGATTCGCTGCGTTTGACGGCTTCGAAGTTCCGTTTCATCATGTAGTCAAACTTCTGACGCCCCATAATCCAGAAATCCCATTCGTTGACGAAGAATTTGATGTGGTCATGTCCCTTGCTTCTGGCATACGCCTCAAACCGGTCTTGAAGCGAGAAGAGCATTTCGCCGGTCCATCCATACGGATGCCGCGCAATCCAATCGATGTTTGCACCACACTCGTCAATAAACTGTTCGAGATAGGGTGTTTCAAAAAAGCCGAACGCTCCGATTTTCACGCCCGGAAAATTCGCGTGAACATGGTCGGCAACGGAATTGAGGAGCTTCGCGAACCCTTTGATGGTGCGGGCGGTCAAATCAGGCTCATTCAGGAGTTCGATGTAGGGGACGCGTAATCTGTACTCGGGCGTACCCTTCGTGCCGTTGGTATATTTCAGGAACGCATCGATCTCGTCGATGATATCGGCAATGGCCTGTTCGCTCGGATTATACCAGCTTGAACCGTCCGCCCAGACCCATGACTGTCCGCCCTGGAACCCGTTGAACAAAGCGACGGGAATCAATTCAAGCTCTTCAAGCAATTTTAAATTCCTGTCTGTTCTGGTGAAATCATACTCGCCACGCGCCGTGGCGCAACTGATGTCGAAACGACCGAGTGCTCCCCGGAGATTGAGGGCTTTGTAATTTTCAAGCGCCAGCCCCTGGAGCGGCGTGAACCCCGGACAGTCATGTGCCCCGTGCAAACCGAACAAGCTCGCGGAAACCGTGTTGGTGGTCTTGTTGAAATCCACATCGATGGTGACTTCGCCCGCTTTGTCCTTGAGTATCGCCTTCTTTGCGGTGGAGTTCCCGCCGAGCCAGCGGAAGACGTTTGCGTAATACTTTCCAAAGTCTTTCCAGTCGCCGAACTTCGACGACACTTCGTCGTTCGCGAAAATCGAGGAACTGAGAGCGGCACGTCCCTTGCCGAGTTGCCAGACCGTCAACACCGGATTCCCGGCGGGGGACTCCAGCACCACAACGGCCTCTTTCTTCGGGGTGGTCTTGAAATTGCTGCCGAGTACCGGGACACTGCTCCAATCCAACCCTTTCACGATCGGATGCCGGGACTGGTCGGCGGCAACCTTCGGCGTGAACGGCCGTTTGTCCGCAACTGTCTCAATTTCAGGATTCCGCCAGTCTTCCGTCAGGGCATACGTTCCCTGCTGCTGTTCTTGAACAACATGCTTTTTGGCAAGCCTTCAAGTCCTTGTCCAATGGATGTCCTTTCATTATAATGTCAAACAATAGACTTGTTCGGAAACCCAGAAATGTAATTGCCCATTTTTCCAAAAATCAACAATATGGGTAGTTTGGGCAGAAATCTATTGAGTTTCCGAATAAGTCTAATCAATGACCACCACAAAAGAAACACGCCCCGAATTCACAAAGGAACAGATAAAATGACTCCAAAGTATAAATTTGAAACACGACAACTTCACGCCGGCCAGGAAACGCCTGATCCCGCGACAGACGCCCGAGCCGTACCGATTTATGCGACGACGTCTTACGTTTTCAAGGATTGTGCGCAGGCAACCGGAAGATTTGCATTGACCGAAGATGGCAACATTTACACGCGGCTGATGAACCCGACTTCGGATGTGTTCGAGCGGCGTATTGCGTCGCTTGAAGGCGGCGTTGCCGCGCTTGCAACGGCTTCCGGTGCGGCGGCGGTGACGTATGCCATCCAGAATATCGCCCTCGCGGGGGATCATATCGTTTCCGACAAGCGCATTTACGGCGGCACGTACAACCTTTTTGCCCATACCCTTCCCGATTGCGGAATCACGACGACATTCGTTGACGGCGGTGATCCGGCAAATTTCGAGAACGCCATCTGCGGGAACACCAAGGCGTTGTTCGTCGAAACATTGGGCAATCCCAATTCCTCCATCGTCGATATTGACGCGATTGCGGACATCGCACACAGGTACGGCATTCCGCTGATCGTTGACAATACTTTTGCAACGCCTTTTCTCTTTCGCCCGATTGAGCATGGTGCCGATGTTGTCGTGCATTCGGCGACCAAGTTCATCGGCGGTCACGGAACCGCGCTCGGCGGCGTGATGATCGATTCGGGAAAATTCGATTGGGCGGCCAACGATAAATTTCCCGGCCTTTCCCAACCGAATCCGAGTTATCATGGCGTCGTGCTGACTGAAGCCGCAGGGAATCTTGCATATATCACCAAGGCGCGAGTGACGATCATGAGGGATACCGGCGCGACCCTTTCGCCGTTTCATTCGTTCCTGTTCCTGCAAGGTCTGGAAACCTTGTCGCTTCGTGTGGAACGGCATGTGGAAAACGCGCTGAAGGTCGTTGACTACCTGGCCAATCACCCGCAAGTGGAATCGGTCAATCACCCCGCCGTCAAAACCCATCCGAGCCATGCCCTGTATCAACGGTATTTCCCGAACGGAGCGGGATCGATTTTCACCTTTGAAATCCAGGGTGACATGGAGCGGGCGAAGGCCTTCATTGACAAGCTGGAGTTGTTTTCGCTGCTTGCAAACGTTGCCGACGTAAAGTCTCTTGTGATCCATCCGGCAAGCACGACGCATTCCCAGCTCAGTGAGATGGAACTGGCGGATCAGGACATCAAGCGGAACACCATTCGCCTGTCCATCGGGACGGAGCATATCGACGACATTATCGCTGATTTGGACCAGGCGTTTCGCGGCGTCATTTGACTGCGCAGTCGTATCAATACCTCGGCGTGGGCGGAGTGTAGTTGGAAATATCGATACTGCGGAACCATTCGATTGTCTTTCGCAGGCCGTCGCGGAGCGGCGTGGCCGGCTCCCAGCCGAGTTTTTGCTTTGCCAGCGTAATGTCAGGCCGCCGACGGGTTGGATCGTCTTCCGGGAGCGGTTTTTTGACGATTTCCGAGTGGTTGCCTGTCTGTTCAATGACCATTTCAGCCAGTTCGAGCATCGTAAATTCGACGGGATTGCCCATATTGACCGGCCCGATGAAATCCGAATCGTTCTCCATCATTTTGATCAACCCCTCGACCAGATCATCGCGGTAGCAAAACGACCGCGTTTGCGTCCCGTCGCCGAAAATCGTGATCGGTTCGCCGGTCAGAGCCTGGCGGATAAAATTCGAGACCACCCGTCCGTCGAACGGATGCATGCGCGGCCCGTAGGTGTTGAAAATTCGCACAACGCGGATCGGCATGTTGTGCATGCGCCGGTAGTCCATAAACAGGGCTTCGGCAGCCCGTTTGCCCTCGTCGTAACAGGCACGCGGACCGATGGGGTTGACCGAGCCGCGATAATCTTCCGTTTGCGGATGCACTTCCGGGTCGCCATAGACTTCACTGGTCGATGCCTGCAAAATTTTCGCCCGGCAGCGTTTGGCCAGTCCAAGCAGATTGATCGATCCGGCCAATGACGTTTTCATCGTCTTGACCGGGTTGTACTGGTAATGTCCCGGCGCGGCGGGGCAGGCCAGGTTGTAAATTTCGTCAACCTCCAGAAACAGCGGCAAGGTGACGTCGTGCCGGATCAGCTCGAAGTTCGCGCATGGCACCAAGTGCAAAATGTTCGACTTCTGGCTTGTAAAAAAGTTATCGACGCAGATGACGTCGTGCCCCTGCTCGACGAGCGTTTCGCAAAGCCGTGAGCCGATAAACCCGGCACCGCCGGTGACAAGAATCCGTTTGATACGTGACATAGGTTACTCCTTGCTCAATTGTTCGATCATGTTTCCTAACAGTCCAAGCGGCAGGCCAACAACATTGGATTCGCTGCCTTCGATGATTTCGAGCCAATCGATGCCGTCTTGATAACCGAAAGCACCGGCCTTGCCTTTCCATTGGTGCGTGGCCAGGTACGCTTCGAGTGACTCATCGGTTAATTCGCGCATGGACAAAACCGTGCGTTCCACTTCAACGAGCGTTTCACCCGAAGCCGTGTTGATCAGGCACAAGCCGCTCAAGGTTTCGTGCCGCCTGCCGCCGAGGAACCGCAACATGCGTCGCGCGTCGTCGATATTTTGCGGCTTGCCGAGGATTTTGCCCTCACACACGGCCACCGTATCACAGCCAATGACAACCACCGGGCGGCGTTCCGCATCCCCGAACGCGATTTCACCGCGCCGAATCAATCCGGCCACCTCACCGGCCTTTTGCCGGGCTTGCCGCGCGACGTATTGCTCCGGTGTTTCGCCTTCGCAAATGGCGTCTTCCGCCGCGTCCGAAGCCGCAATGACATCAAAGCGAAACCCGGCCCCGGCCAGCAACTGCCGCCGTCGCGGTGACGCACTGGCCAAAACCCAGTGATAACAGGTGTTATTCAACATCGGCTATTGCAAATCATGTTTAATATTTCTCGCAGGCAGCGCAAATGACCAATTCTACAGCACAATGTCATGAAAGCGGGGGTGTATTCAAATTGTCACCGTGCCAGCAATTCAATACAACCTGCGTTTCCACAGTACCGATTATCGAATCCGGCTTTTTTCCAGTAATTCCTCCGGTGACCAAGCTGTGGTAAAATAAAGGCATGAAGTATCAACCATTGCAACATTTGCCCCGTCTCCGCTCCGATGCGGCGAACCAATCCCCTGAACCACCGGTTGCCCTCGTTGCGGCACCGATGAAACGACGCCGTTTTTCAACACCGATTGCGGCAAGTCCTCCGGTTTCATCCAGGGAACAGGCACCGATGTTTCAACGACCAGGATGACCTCGGATTTATCCTTTGTGATGTCGGAAAGCTTCGTACTGTTCGGACCGTTGGAAATTGTGTCCGGCCCAATGATCATCTGGTATGGGGACAAGCCTTTTGCCGTCTCTTCCGCAGGTCGGCTCGGACAATGATAATTCCTTGGCATCTGGTCGTGGAATTGCGAATTATATGGGCTATCCCATGGCTCGTCAAGGTGAATTTCATCGTAAAGCCGTTGCTTCTCAATGTATGGCAAGAGCAAAACCCGCCAACTGTGCAGGGGATTTCCTTCCGCATCCGTCGTGTACGCGGGCGGGAATGATTTGTACGTATCTTGATAATTCCACAAAGCGCAAGCAAGCTGTTTCGGAACACATTGCATTCGCTTTGCCGCTTCGTGTGCTTCATGAGCAACATGATATAAAAGTGCGAAAGAACCCCCAAGTAACAAGAGAATAACAATACAACCGAGTCTTGAAAAGAGGCGTTTTCGCTTCTTTTCTTGAATTTCGCCGGTTTCAATGGGTTGGCTGTCGGACATGATTGTATCTGTTCTGTTTGCGGTGGTACGCTGTGATTGCATTGCTATCCGGTCACTGTGCGCCACTCACGCCGTGACCACCCTGACTTGAAACCCTTCGTGTTTCTTCTCGCCTTCGTGGTGAAAAAGAAACGGCGGTCACGGATGATTGCGCTGGTGGCACACATGACCGCCATTGTCTTCTTTATACCTCATTTCCACCGGGAAAACAACCCCACGATGAGCGCAGAGTGCAGAATGCAGAATGTAAAGTGCAAAGTTCAAAACGCAAAGTTCAAAGTTCAAAGTGCAAAGTATTCCGCTCCTAACTCCTAGCCACTAGCGGTCAAGTGAAAGGATTCGTGGGACAGTTGTGAAGGGGAATTCGTGGGACAGTCGATGACAAATTATAATGTTTTCAAAAAACGTTTTTGACATACTTTTTCAATGGTTCATTCCCAATGGTAATTCAACATGACAAACAAAAACCAGCCGCGATGTCGCGGACAAACGTCGGCGCATGGTTGCCGCGTATCGGGCGGGAGGTTCGTTCCGTGAAGTTGCGAAAGAGTTTGGCGAAACCAAATCCACCGTTCAGCGATGGGTCGCATTCGCCCAAGGCAAGCGACTTGATCGCATTGACTTTCATGACAAAAAATCCGGCCCGAAGAAACCCAAAAACAAGTCCACCGCCAAGCTCGAAAAACGTGTCCTCCAACTTCGCAAACACCTCAAGGAAAAAAGCATCCTCGGACTTTACGGTGCCGATGCGATCCGCAGCGAAATGCTTCGGCGAGGCGATCACGACGTGCCCACGAGCCGAACCATCGGCAACATCCTCAAACGAAATGGAATGCTTGACAGTCGAACCCGCATGCGTCGACCGGCACCACCGCCGGGCTGGTATTTGCCAGGTTTGCAACAACGAAAACATGAACTCGACAGCTTTGACATCATCGAAGGTTTGTACCTGCACGGCGGCCAGGAAGTTCAGTTCCTCAATGGAATTTCGCTGCATGGATGCCTGCTGCATTCGATGGCGATGGCAACGATTACTGCGGAAAACGCGGTACTTGCGTTGATCGGGCATTGGAAACAATTCGGGTTGCCGAAGTATGTGCAATTCGACAACGACATGGTTTTTCAAGGACCACGAAAGCAAAACGCGATTGGAAAGGTCATACGACTTTGCTTGTCGTTGAAAGTGATTCCTGTTTTTACAACGCCTTATGAACAAGGTTTTCAAGGCAAGATCGAACGGTTCAACCGCGAACTTCAGGAAAAATTCTGGCGACGCAAACGATTCAAAAACATGAAGGACGTCGAAAAACATTTGGCGGAATATGTTCAGGCACACAGGCTCGCGCATCAAGCGGAAATCGTAATGGCACCGCGACGGCGACCATTCCCGAAACGATGGCAACGTGACGATGCCAAGCCACCGCGTGGGAAGATGATTTACCTTCGCCGAACGGACGGATCGGGGCGTGTGCGATTTTTGGAAAGGGAGTTTGCCGTGTGCGAACATTGGATCAACCGGCTTGTCCGGGCGGAGGTGAATTGGGATGAAGGCAAGGTTCATTTTTTCGCCTTGCGCCGCGCCGATTGGAAAACACAACGCTTGTTGAAAACGATGATGTTTTCATTGACGAAAAAAACAACTTGCGATTGAAAATGTCAAAAAATACCACTTTACGAAAACACAAAAAGGAAAGCATTCGCGGGACACCCGATGACAAAATTCCCCTTCGCGACTGTCCCACGAATCCTTTCACTTGACCACTAGCCACTAGCCACTTCCCCCGTCTCGACAACCTTCACGCCGCCGCGCGGTGTTGCTTTGAGCATAAAAGCCATCGATGCGAGCAAAAAATGCTAAGGCTTGAGTAAAAAAGGCAACACGTTGTGTAAAAAAGGCAACGTTTCATGGCTTTTAGCCATCGATTTACGCCTAAAAGCCATCGATTCACGCCTAAAAGCCATCAATTCTGGCATTTTATCCATCGATTCATGGCTTTTAGCCGTCGATTCATGGCTTTTAGCCATCGGTTTTGGCACTTCAGGCTGCGATTTTCACCAAGACGCAAAGGGGGCACAAGATTTTGTTTTTGTTTTTGGATTCTCTGCGTTCTTTGCGCCCTCTGCGTGAAATTCTCTTGTTTTCACCACGAAGGACACGAAGGAACACGAAGATTTTTTATTGGTTGCGGATTTTGAACGAAAATCGATGAAATAATTTTTTATCCCCCCATTGATTTAATACTATAGTCTGTTAATGTAGTTTTTATGGGGGTGAAATCCCCATTGCTTGTAACACGCGAAAATAATCACATACCGTTGTTTCAAGCAAAACAATGGATCGTAAATTTCCTGGAGATTTACGACGGCATTTCTGTATTGACAGATTACTTACCAACACAAGCGCGATCATGGCAACCAATGAACTTGGGAGCAATGTTTCGCGTCTGTTGGTAAGGGCCGTGATTAGCCTTCGCGTGGGACGCATTATGAACATGCTCCCTTTTTCTATGCGCAGATTTTTCTTGCATAAAGTTGGGGAGAGGTTCTTCCTTTAAGTCTGTCGGAATTAGTTTTGCGGGTGCGTATTCGCTTTTCCGGCAAACAAACTGTCTAACCAAGGTTTAAGGTGACAAAATGACGTATGTGAAACCAAAGATTGTTGTTCATGGCGAAGGCGATGCGGCTGAGTGGGCAGTACCCCAAAAGCCAATCTCCCAAGAAGCCGTTTTCCAAACACGGCATGTCGCGATGAGCGTTTGTACCGGGTCCAGTTGCAAATGCATGAGTGGTCAGGCCAAAGTGTAGGGTGAATGGTAATCTCGTGTAACTGAAGTGATGTCGTAATATTTTTTAATCTTTCGGCATTGCGAAGGAGCTGTGACTAAATCTCACGCTCCTTTTGTTGTTTTTTTGTCGAATAAGTATCTTGGAGCGAGTTTTCATGCACACTGTTGGAAAGTATATTTACGACCCGAATCGCCTCATTTTTTATCAAAATGGATATGACACCCAGACTGTTGAAAAGATAATCAAGCCAAACGATCATTATGAAAGTTTATTTGAAAAACTTAGTGCCTATAATGCCGACGAAATACAAATCAAGCCAGGTGCATTGCACAGGGCAGGAATATGTTTGACAAATAATTGCAATTTCCGTTGCAACTATTGTGTTGACTCTTCTGTTGATGGGAATGAGGAACTACTCACCATCGAAGACATAATAGTGTTCGTAAGCGATGTAATGAAGCGATGGACAATCAATAAACTTTTGGGAAGAGCAGAAGAGCCGTTACGTCTGAATTTTACTGGCGGTGGAGAGCCGACCTATAACTGGAACTTATTTACAAATGCTGTTCTTCAAATTAGACAAAAATGTCTTGACAATAATATTTCATTTCACTTGGGAATTACGACTAACGGCTTGTTGGATGACTTACAACGTGTTTTTATAGCGAAAAAATGCGATTCTGTAATGGTATCCTATGACGGAATACCAGAAATCCAAGAGAGAAACCGGCTGTGCGTCCACGATTCTCGAACTTCGGAATCTGTTGAAGAAACGATTCGTTTTTTCTCGAAAGTGCCGATAAATTTGACTGTCCGAACAACGATATGGCAAAGCGACTTTTGTCGTCTCAAGGAGATAGCAGATTACGTATTTGGAAACTTCGGCACGTCTGTAGAGTGGAGTATTCTACCCGTGATTCCCACAGGTCGCGCAATGAACCGGGTGCGAAAGGAGCATGAAAAATTTAGCAAATCTGATTTTCTGACTTCTTATCTCAATTTTGTTGAATATGCAAGAGACAAATATGGCTCTGTTAGTATTAGTACGCCTGTCTTTCAAGGTACTCTCAATACTTTTTATTGTGGCGCAATATCAGTTTATAGCGGTTGTCCATGGCTCATGCCGGACAGGACAATTATCACCTGTATCGAATCATGCGACGTTAAAACAACAATAGGAAAAATTGAAGGAAATGAGGTTGTCTATTTCGAGAAATGTGCAGATCCTCTTTTCAAGGTCTATCAGCAAAAATTCGATGAATGCCGATCATGTATTGCTTATCGGTTCTGCAAAGGCGGTTGCCCCGTCCGACACTTAGCAAATAGAAATGCCAGAACAACAATGGATGATTGGGAATGTACCATGATACAAAAATACTGGACTTACATTTTTGAAAATATCCTAGAGGGCAAAGAATGTCTTGGCTGGTGCGTTAAGCCCGTTGAGATTGATGGTTTGGAAGGCATTGAAGTATTGAAATTAACGAAAGTGTAAAGGAGGTTTCCATGAAACTCAATGGCATTGAGATTATTCTCCAACAAGTGAACATGGAGCAGGTGGATGGAGTATTCATAATTCATAATCCTGCTTCAAAAAAGGTCATTCAGTTTAATGAGACTTCGTCATACGTTTGGAAAATCATACTCGAATATGAAAAAGTTGGTGATGATTTAGATACTTCTCATATTTTCCATAAAATATTGGAAGCATTTGTCATACAAGAAGATATGAAGCAAGATGTCTGCCAAGATATCGAGAAAATTCTTCAGGATTTTTTTGACTCTGGATTACTCCAGAAACAATCCGTATTTCACACGTGAGAATTCGTGGCCGGAACCCTTCGTGGTTCTTCGCGTCTTCGTGGTGAATAAAACCGCACTTACGTAATACTCCCGCCGATCAAAAACTTTCCAGCCGCTTGTATTTCTCGCAAGGCGGGCTGGGTAGCTGCATGGGGCATGCGGATTCGTTTGCACACCATTCCACGACTCTGTGCTGGATCGCTCGCGGCGCACCGCTTGTCTACACGCCGTTCAACCCCGTTGTGACATGGAGCATCACGAAAGGCGGTTCGATCCGGGGCGGCCAAACGGTAAGCGAAATGGCGAAGGGTGCCAACATCATCGGGCATTTCCCGGAACAGCTTGTCGGCACGAACAATCAAGCGGTTCCGTCCTACAAAGAGCGTCTCGAAGCGGCGAAGGATTACCAGAGCGCGATCATGTTCCTCAACTCTAAGGGAAAGGAACTCGCCGATGAGATCATCCAATGCTGCGCCGCCGGGTTGTCCGTTGCACTTGGTAATTCCACTGCTGTAAGCGGTTCCACCACCGATTCCAACGGCGTCAAGGTTGCCGTCATTCGCGGCTCATGGGCACACGCCACCCATTTCACCGCCTATCGCGTGGTGCGCGGGACGGAATACATCGGGTGGGTCAACTCGCACGGCGAACGGTACAAATCCTCCGACGAAGGCGAACCCGCCGATATGTGCTGGATGTCCCGCTCACTTGTTGAACAGTTCGTTACCACTGCACCGGCTTATGGTTCGCCTTACGTAATCCTGCCCGAATCGGTGACGAAACCGGATACCTCGCACTACGTCAAAACGAGAATCCCGTTCCCGGTCAATTGGCGGTTCTAAAACTTGCCACATTCCCTGCCATAACTGTCGTAAACGCCGTGATCGGTGTCGAAACGCATGACGATCATCGTTGACGAATCGACACCGTCCGGAAAATGCTGAATGAAATCGTCACGCCAGATTTTTCTTCGTGACGCGGAATCGCTCAACAGTTCAACCTTGCCGAACAACCGGAATTCCGTCATCTCATCCATGTCGTAACCGTAAATGGCGGCTTTCGGGTTGTTTCGGAGTTGGGCGATTTTGCTTGATTCCGTTGCGGTGGCAAACCAGAGGGAGTCAACATCGTCTTTGGCGGCAACGAGCAACACCCGGACATCCGGCCAATCACCGGCACCGAACGTCGCAAACGAAACGAACGGACTCTTTTCGAGCATTTGAAGGACACGCGATTTGGTTTGTGCAGCGTCGAGGATGGTGGGATTCATGTGACTCTCCAAAATAAGGAAGATTCCAATCAATGATCCCATGGTATCGCGAAACGTTCAAACGGTCAAGTCCCGACGACTATTTCGATAACAATTTTTCAATGATGACGGTGTGGTTTCATGCCGCCATGATCTATGGATAACATTTTATGACACGATTCAGCGATTATTTTTACGCTTCGATTCCGAGCGTATGTCTTGCGATCCCATTTGCCCAATTTTTGCCCGACCTCAGCTTCTTGCAAGGCATTGAAAAACTCGGTATCGTCGGCATCCTTGCCGCCGGAATCCTTTTCTTCGTTTCCGAACGACGCAGTTTCATTGCGAAAAGTGCGGAGCGGCTTGTGGAAGTTGACCGCCGCCTCTCAACGCTCGAAAACCAAGTGGCCACGGGCAACGACCGCGTTGTCCACATTCTCGGCGAGCAGTTGGCGACCTTGAACGAGATCAAGAACGGTCAATCGGAAAACTTTACTCGCATGTGGCAACTGGCACTTGGAAGCATCAACAGGAGAACCAGCGACTATGATGATCAAAATGAGCTTCAAGTCGATGAAGAAAAACTTCTTCGACCGGAAAAAGATCAAACGCCGGGTTGACGTTCGCACGAGAAGAGTTCTCTCCAAATTCGGGTCGTTTGTGCGGCGTTCGGCGCAACATTCCATTCGACCGAGCAACAACACCTCGCGACCCGGCCACCCGCCGTTCAGTCATTCGGGCAAACTGCGGAAAAAGATTTACTTCATGTTCGACCCGAAACGACGCAGCGTTGTCATCGGCCCCATCATCTATCCCGGCAAAACCGGCAGGGCATTACCCGCACTCGAATACGGCGGGAAAACCGACATGCCAAGCGGCGATACCGTCAAGATCGAAGCGCGCCCATTCATGGGTCCTGCTTTTTCAAAAAACCTCGTGATTGTCCCGGCTTTGTGGTCGGGCACGATCAAGTAATTATCAAGGAGGCCATTAATGGCACTAAAAGAATTCCGCCTTGGCATCAAAGGCAAAATGTATTACGGAACAGCGGGATCAACCGGCATTCCGACGAAAGAACTCTCGAACATCACTGATGTCACGATTACCCTCGACGCAAGTGAGGCGGATGTGACCAGTCGGGACAAC
>WRMR01000071.1 GCA_009776995.1 Planctomycetaceae bacterium
AGTCCACTGGCAGTTCACCACCGACGATGCACGAACAAAATTGAAATCCATTGATCCCAACTATCACTTCGAAAACAAATGATTAGAAATTTAGGCAACATGAATTTTTAGAATGGACAGACCAATACTCTCTCTATCTTCACGGACAGAAATGAAGTACCCGATTTTTCTAACGTGCATCACGGTTATTATTACAACTGTATCTATTGTTTATTTCTCCAAATTATCATAAATGTTAATTTGGGTATCAGAGATACTGAACCCCAAACGACTGGAATAAGAGCAAACCCCAGCGTTTTTCCCTGAAAAAACTCTGAATTTCAAGGTGCCGCTTCGAACAAATAATTTTCGGCAGAACTCATTTTTGGTTCATTCTCATCATGGCAAAATATCGCTGGAGCTCAACCAAACCGGGAATCTCTTGTCATGTGATTCGGTCCAGTCATCATGCGTTCGTTTTTTCATTTCCCGTTCCATGACAATCCCCGACTTTTTCTTGTTCATTCCTCAAACGACAAAACTCCATGAGTATCATCATAAAACCTGCCGATGTCGATGCCGTCGTCCAGCACGATGACGCCGTGGATGGAGCCGGCGAGTTTCGGATCGTGCCACGTCCAAACAACGTTGCCGTCCTTGTCGAATTCCACGAGTTGCTGACCCTTGTTACTGTCGTTGGGATCATGTCCCGTCCAGGTTGCCACGACGATGTTGCCGTTTTTCAAAACCTGAAACTGACTCATGAAATAATACAGCAAACCTTCCGGCGGCGGATTGCCCCCCCACGTTTTGACGATTTTTCCGTCACGGTCAATTTCAGCGAGAAAACCCCCGTATCCCGCCGCGCAAAGCAAGTTGCCGTTTGCAAGTTCGATGACCTGATAAACGTGCTGCGCATCGGGAATTTGAACGTCACGAAGCATGTTCCCCTTGAGATCAACCTCGACGATGTGATCCGTGTTCGTGCCGAACAACAACGTATCGCGGCATGTGCGGCGCATCAGGCGGATGACCTTGAACTGCGGAAAATCCAAAGCGTTCGTCTCGCGGCCTTCGGCGTCCAGCACGAAAATCCGCACATGCCCCTGATCGCATCCGAGGAGCGTTCGGCCGTCCGGCATTCTCACGGCGGTCATCGAATTCCGGTAGCGCGGACTGTTGGTCACCTCCCGGACGACCTTGCGCGTTGTCAAATCATATTCGCGAAATCCGCCGACCCCCGGTATCGCCGTCAACACGCGATGGTTGCCGATCAACTGCAAATCCCGAACGCAATCGCCCCCGCCGATTTTCTCACCGGCCTTGATCACCCAATTGCTTTCCGGATCGATTTCATCCACAGAAAGCAACTGAAAACGCGACTCGTCGTTGAGCAACAACCGGTGTTTGACCGGTTCGGCGGCAAAAGCTTTTGCACAGACAAAACAAATCAAAATAAAGACAAAGTATCGTGATTTCATCATTCTATCTCCTCGAAATAATCTGAATCTCAAAATAATCCAAACCAATTTACTTGATTTCATAACTGTCATGTGTCGTGACGCCGGGGTCGTTGTCGATCATCAATTCCACAAGTTGCTCACCGTCGATCAGGACTAACCAACCGTCAATGGACTTCGCGAACTCGTGAGCGGTTGGCGGACAACTCACCCCCGTTCCTTTGGGCAAGGTGTGGCAATATGTTTCCCAGTGCGCACCGCTTCGATCAATTCACGAGTGGCGTTATTCAGTCGCAAAAAGGAACGGACACGCGGCTGCCGTGTCAACAACGGTTCCATCTCGATTCTTTGCGTCAATGGTACCTGGTTCAATGTTTCCCGGTAACTGATTCCGGTCAATTCCTTGATTTTCCCTTTGGCATTCCGGGGGGCATCTTCCACATTTTTTCCGTTCATTTCATTGCGAAAATCAGGATGCCCGGCCAATATCCACGATTCAAATTCCTGCACGGCAAACACGGCGGCAAACGAAAAAACATCGCCAGCCCTTGCTTTCTCCTGAGCAATTTTGGCAAGTGTGCAGGCGACTTCTTTTGCACAAAACGCCTTTGTTCGATCAAAAGGGTTATTTTTTGCATCACCGTCCAGGAGCAATAACACCGCCCCCAAATCCCGGTATTTTATCGCCATTTGCATATACCGTAAAAAATCTTTCCCGCTATCTTTGGCGATTTTTGTAATTCCATTGACCCGGTAAATTTGCCCCATATACAAAGCATCATAACCGGCATGGCGTTCGATCAGACGTTGAATCAATCCGGGAACGGCAGCTTCATCCCCCTGACCTTCCAGCATGAGTATGAGTTGCTTAAGGAGCATGGCTTGGCATCCCTTCCAGCACATCGCGTGCAATGACCGCATTGGCCACCGTGAGGAGTTCGCCCGGAAAAAGCAGTTCGTCTTTGATTGCTTCCAACTGTTCGTTTTCAATCGGTCCGATTTTGGTTACGCCATCCTCCATGACAACCACCCGAATGGACTCCGGCTCAAAGTAGTCGAGCAGTTGTGGACTGTGTGTCGTCAAAATCACCTGCCCGTGCCCTTCTTCGTGACACAATTTCAGACTTTCCGCCAGGCTCTCCAATGCCCCGGGATGAATCCCGCGTTCCGGTTCCTCAAAAACAAGCGTCTGCTTCGGCGGAGTCTGATAAATCGCAAGCAAATGGGCAAAATAACGTCGAAAGCCCTCCGATTCCTTACCAATGTCAAACGGCGGCACTGCAAGGTCGCCAAATTTGTGTGTGACCAAAATTTCCCGTTCGTTTTGGGAATTGAAACTGATCGTGTCAACCGTCGAATTCAGATTCTGAAGTGACAGGTTAATCATGTTCCATGACTCCAGCTTGGTCAAATCCTTGCTGATGGCGTTGAAGACGTCGCTGAAATTTTCCGCGCGATCCGCAAGCCCTTCATTGACTTTGCTGCCTTGTTGCACACCTGTACAAACTGATCCGGGAAAATCATAGCACGCAAGTCCTTGTGTCAAGGCAATTCTTGCGATGGAAACCTTCTGGTTGCCTTGAAAGGTTGAAAATTGGCACTGACGGGAATTATGCGAATGCTGAATGATTTGCTGAGCATCAATCATGAAATTTTCGTGAGTTATCCCTTTGAGGTTGGAAACAGCCAAATGGTAGTGAAAGACCTCGGAAAGCGGAGGAACTTCAAAGACAACTTCATATTCCAAAATCAACTCTTTCTCATTTTTTGTCAATGGAAAAATATTGGTCTCCAATGGCTTTCCGGCGGATTGTGTTCCGTGTTGCAGAAGTTGCCGCAAATACCGCAACGCACTGACAAAATTGGTCTTTCCCGTCCCGCTTCGACCAATCAAAACGGTAACCGGGTCCAGTTGGAAATCGACATCCAAACTCCTGAAATTTTTGATCTTGATTCGCTGTATCATAAGGACACCTTGTGGAAATTGTTGTCTGGTGGGAATAATTCACACCCGTTCCTTGAACGCCTTGACCATCATGGGGACGACGGTTTTGAGGTCGCCGACGATGCCGTAGTGGGCGACGCTGAAGATCGGGGCGTCTTTGTCACTGTTGATCGCGATGATCTTGGCCGATTCCTCCATGCCGGCACGGTGCTGAATGGCACCGCTGATGCCGACCGCAAGATATAACGCCGGACGCACGGTGGTACCCGTTTGGCCGATTTGATGCTCGTGTCCGATGTAACCACTGTCCACTGCCGCGCGGCTGGCACCGACCGCTCCGCCGATCGCGCCGGCCAACTCGTAGATCAGGTTGAAATTCTCTTTGCTCCCGACGCCTGCCCCGCCGGCCACGATGATGCGTGCGCCTTTGAGATTGAGATGCCGTTTTTCGACGTGCCGCCTGATGACCTCGACGGCAAACAGCGTGTCGTCAAGTATCGGCTGCACACGATGTACGTTGCCCTTGCGGTTCAGGTCGGGTTCCAGCAACGGCATGACGCCCTCTCGCACCGTCACCATTTGAGGCCACTGGTCGTAGTTGACAATCGTTGCGATGATATTGCCGCCGAACGCCGGACGAATTTGCAACAGCAGGTTTTGATGCACTTCCTTCGTGCGGGCGTCGGTCACATCGCTGATTTCGAGGTCGGTGCAGTCGGCAGTCATACCGGAACGTGTCGCCGACGCCACACGCGGAGCGAGATCGCGCCCGATGTTCGTCGCGCCGTACAACACGATCTGCGGTTTGTGCTGCGTGATGAGATCGACGAGCACCTTCGCGAAGGGATCGGTGCGGAAATACTCCAGTCGGTCGTCCTCGACGAGATAAACGTGATCGACCCCCTGTGCGATGAGCCGTTGTGCACTGAGTGTCACGTTTTTGCCGGGCAACACCGCCCCGACGCGCACACCGAGTTGATCGGCCAGTTTCCTTGCCCGGCCGCAAAGCTCCAGCGACACGTCATGCAATTCCACGTCCTGCTGCTCAGCAAAGACCCAGACTTCCCCGTTCATGTTTTTTTCGATCATGAGTTATTTTTAAAATTTAATGTTACAATGTTTTTTCACCCGGAGGCACAAAGTCACTGAAAAGATTGTTCTCGCACCATTCCCTCTGTGTCTCAGTGCCTCTGTGTGAAGTAAAAAAACATCCACCACAGCAAATAAACGATATATCCCAGAAAAATCAAACGAACAACGACACTGAACAAGGAAAACCTCAGCCGTCCTTTTTGTCTTTCAACGGGAAAAGGTAATTCTTTTTTCCAATACTTGCTTGCATTCAAACCAAAATAGTACGTTTGATCTTCCGTTTCAACCTTCAAAACGTAACCGGGAATGGGAATCACAATAACGTATTGCCGCACCGCATAAAGAGTTGCTTTTTTGACGTCGCGATACTCGATCCTCCAGTTGCCGCACTCAAGGCGATCTTGATAAAGCTTCAACTTGCCGCGTCGGGCCAACAACCAGTTTGGGCCGTGTTGCAATTGATCCCCTTCGGCGATGACTCCTTTTGTCATACATTGATGAATGAGCTCTGACATGTTCATACCCTGCCTTTATTCCGCTCCATGACTGTCGCGGCTCTGATGGAAACCACTCTGCGCCATACTCCCTGCGCAACAGATGGTCTTCTTTTGAAAGTGGCATGTCCAACAGCAAATTTCCCATGTTCGTTCGCAACCTTACGATTGCGGTTCTGTTTTTTACATCGCTTTATGCTTCGCCACAAATTCCGGATCGATGACCACGCCCAGACCGGGACCGGTTGGAACTTTCATCTTGCCGTTCACAATCGTCAACGGAGATGTGGGGCATTCGTAGCGGACATGGGTGTCGAACCCCTTGAATTCATGATGGATGAACGAATTGGGCAACGCCGAAACAAACAGGGCGTTGTAGAGGAACCCCAATCCGCCGCCGGACATGTGGGTCACGCAAGGTTTCCCCACCGCGTGCCCCATGAGCGCGATACGCATGGAGCGGATAAATCCCCCGGAATAATAGGTGTCCGGCTCAACAATGTCGATGCCGTCGTTCGCCAGCAGCCACCGGAAATTGTAGAAACTCTGATCCTGCTCTCCGTGAGCAATGGGAATGGTCAACGCGTCGGCAACTTTTTTGGTTTCCTCAAAATGCCAATACAAAACCGGCTCTTCAAAGTAACCGTAGTTGTATTCTTCCAGCAACCGTCCCATCTTGACGGCTCCCTCCACGTCATAATAACCGTTTGCGTCGGCGTACAGGGTGAAATCATCACCGTAATGTTCGCGGACCATCGGGACAAGTTTCTCGGATTTGCCCGGGATGCCGGGATAATGAATATCTTTTGTACCCGCGTGTGCGTATCCGACCCTTAGCTTCAATGCCTGAACGTCCACGGTGGCGACTTCCGCCTTGAGCCGTGCAAAATGCTCTTCCAACGGCAATTCCCGTAATTCGGTCGCCATGTAAAGCCCGATTTCCGGGTTGTGAATTTCACCGATCAATTCCGCCATCGGCTTATCCGCCATTTTGCCAAGCATGTCCAGAATGGCAAACTCGATGGTCGCCAAAGGAAGACCAAGTGCCAGGCCGTTGTACCGGAAATTGAACTGGTAAGTGTAAACTTTCTCCAAAATCAGATCCAATTCCCGGGCATCCTGCCCAATGAAGAAAGACCGCAGACAACGCTGGAAGATCGGGAACAGAGTTGCCATGGTGGAATGGGCCACCGAAAGTCCTTCTGTACCGTCCTCGGAACGAACGCGGCACAAATAACTGCCGTTGAATTCCAAAAGTTCCAGGGATTGGATGATGATCGGCGATGAAAACAGGTGTTTTTTCAAAACCGGTTGCGAGAGTGCCTTGTCCAGCAGTTCGTATCTGGCCTGGACTTCATCGCTATCACGGGATGATGGGTTGCCGGAAGCGCGAGTCAACATGGTAACATTGGCAACCGTTGCCCCGCTTGCCACAGCAGTGGTAAGAAATTCACGTCGGGTTGGTTTTTTCATAGGAGACCTCATGGTTTTATACTCTGTATTAAGTTGTTCGATCAATCAGAGCCGCGACGATCACGGAGCGGTCATTCCGCCAATCAGAGCCGCGACGATCATGGAGCGGTCATTCCACTCGATAACTCTCGCGACTCTGATTGAAATGGTCGCGTTAGGATGGCACGACTTCAAACCTAAGGAAAAAAATCCGTGTTTCATTCCTGCAAACCCGATGATGAAATCAACTTTTCGTCACAAAGTCGCGGATACGGTCGAAGGCGTTTTTCAGCACTTCGTCGCTTGCCGCAAAGGACGCTCGGACATAACCTTCGGTGCCGAACGACGACCCCATGACCGTGGCCACGTTTTTCTGCGCCAACAGTTCAAGGCACCACTGTTCCGAAGTGTCAACCTGCACACCGTTGTATTTTCGACCGAGGTGCTGTTTGACGTTGAAATATGCGTAAAATGCGCCGCCCATATTCGGATAGGAAAGGCCGGGGATTTCGTCAAGACGGCTTTGTACATAATCGCGGCGTTTTTCAAATTCCGCGCGCATTTCCGCAACGCATTTCTGATCGCCGTTCAGTGCGGCAACGGTAGCGTATTGGCTGATACTGCACGGGTTTGAGGTTTCCTGGCTTTGCAGTTCGCCTATCTTTTTCGCAACGTTGCTTGGTGCGATTGACCAACCGATTCGCCAGCCGGTCATGGCGTAAGTCTTGCTGACGCCATTAATTAAGATCGTCCGTTCCTGCAAACCCGGTCGCAGGGTCGGGAAGCTGGCGAATTTACTTCCAGCATAGACAAGCTGGTCGTAAATTTCGTCCGCAAGCACAATTAGGTTGTTTTCTAGGACAAGGTCGGCAAGGACGGCAAGTTCTTCCGGTGAGTAAAGCGTACCGGTTGGATTCGACGGGCTACACAGAAGAAACATGCGCGTATTGCCGGTCATGGCCGCTTTGAATTGTTCGGGCGTAATTTTAAAGTCATTGCTCTCTTCGGTTTGCACGATGACAGGCACTGCTCCGGTCAGACGAACCAGCTCGGCATAGCTGACCCAGTAGGGAGCGGGGATAATCACTTCGTCACCAGGGTCAAGCGTTGTCGTAAACGCATTGTGCAAAGCGTGTTTCGCACCATTAGTCACAGTCACTTGTGCCGGATCATAATCGAGGCCGTACATTTTTTTGTACGATTCAACGACCGCCTTTTTCAGTTCGGGAATACCGCTGGCGACCGTGTAATGGGTATGTCCGGCTTTCATGGCGGTAGCCGCTGCATCGCAAATGTGTTGCGGCGTGACAAAATCCGGTTCGCCAAGACTCAAGTCGTAAACTGTTTTACCAGAAGACTTTAATTCTTTCGCCTTGGCGGCCATTGCCATCGTGGCGGAAGGTTCCAGCGCGTTGACGATACGGGAAATTTTCATGGACATGACTGTTTTTCTCCAATTAAATACTCAGGGTGTGCGAAACACGAATTGCTCCAAACAAGCAAACTCGGATATTGTACTGGATTGCGTCGAAGTTTCCACTCCCCCGACCTGACGAAATTGCTGATCGTTGCGTTTTGGGGCGAAGCTGAACGGTAAGAAAAACGATGGTCGAATTCACTGGCGTCCATGTGACGAAAATCAAAAACGTTTTAATCTATTGAAATCATATGAGGTTACAACTACAATCGACAGTTATGGGTTTGAAATTGGTATTGACAGTACGATCAATTGGACGTAAGCGGCTTTGCCGCGATTGGGCATTTGGTGTGAAGCGGAGCAAAGTTCAAAGCGCAGAGTGCAGAGTGCAGAATGTTTCAAATCAGAGCCGCGAGAGTTATCGAGCGGTCGAAACAGAGCAAAGTTCAGAGAGCAAAGTTCAAAGTTCAAAGGGCAAAGTTCAGAGTGAAGATAAGGAAGCGGAACATTCTGCATTCTGCGCTGCTTTCTTGTGAAAATCAACATGAAAACCGGCGCAAAAATTGAAAAAACTTCCAGTTTAGGTTTCAACGTTCATAGTTCAGGTCTCAACGTTCATAGTTCAGGTTTCAACGTTCAAAGTTCAGGTCTCAACGTTCAAAGTTCAGGTTTCAACGTTCAAAGTTCAGGTTTCAACGTTCAAAGTTCAGGTTTCAACGTTCAAAGTTCAGGTCTCAACGTTCAAAGTTCAGGTCTCAACGTTTCAACTTTAGGTTTCAAATTTCCAGGTTTTTGCGTTTCAATTTCATTTTTTTCTTCAAAATTCCACCGTCTTGGCAGAATCGCAGACAATGGCACGCTTTTTGCTAAATCGGCGACTCCAGGAGAAAAAACCATAAGCTGTTGATTTCCGTGAGCTATTCTATTATACGTCAGTTTCCGTCATTTTGGCGAATGCAGAATGCAGAATGCAGAATGCAGAATGAAGAATGCAGAATGCAGAATGTTCCGCTTCCTTATCTTCACTCTGAACTTTCCTCTTTGAACTTTGCTCTGCTTCGACCGCTCCGTTACCGTCGCGGCTCTGATTGGAAACATTCTGCATTCTGCTCCGCTTCGACCGCTCGATAACTCTCGCGGCTCTGATTTGAAACATTCTGCACTCTGCATTCTGCACTCTGCACTCTGCATTCTGCTCCGCTTCGACCGCTCGATGACTCTCGCGGCTCTGATTCGGCAACCCCTGTGGCGCGTTTTTACCCTGCCATCAGCCGGCGGGCGAGGGCAACGGCACCGCTGGCTGTCTCGCTGTAACCGTCGGCGTTGATTTCGTTCGCGTATTCCTGCGTCACCGGTGCGCCGCCGATGATGACACGGTGCGAGCTTTGTAATCCGAGTGAATCCCGCAATTCGACCACGCGTCGCATCGCGGGCATCGTCGTGGTCAGCAGAGCGGAAAGGCCGATGATGGTGCCTTCCATTTCGCGGGCTTTTTCAAGAAAAGTTTCGGGGGCAACATTGACGCCCAGGTCAATGACCTCAAAACCACCGCCTTCAAGCATCGAGCCGACGAGGTTTTTGCCGATGTCGTGCATATCCCCCACCACGGTGCCGAGGACGACCCGCCCGGCCTTTTTGATGCCGCTTCGTTTCAGGTGCGGGTCGAGTATGGCCATGCAACCCTGCATTGCGCGGGCGGCGATCATCAGCTCCGGCACGAAATATTCGTTCGCGTCGAAAAGTTCGCTGACACGGTCCATGGCCGGTACGAGCGACTCGTCCAAAATCAGTTGCGGAGAAACACCGCGTTCCAGTTCCGCCTGCACTTCGGCTACGGCCGCGTCACGGTCCCCTTCGATGATAGCACTGTAAATCACATCATTTTGTGACATGGCTGTTCTTTCCTTTCACGATTCGTCGGTTGTCATAATTTCTCTGGCCGTCCGGGTATCGGTAACCAGGTGTGTCCATAGCTTCAATTTCTCGTTGACCAACAGCGGGATAAGTGCCCCGCTTTTCGACGCGCCGCATTCCCCGCAAGGTCCTGCCGTCAGTACGACGTACTTGCCCGGTTGTTGCGAAAACTGGACCAGCTCTTCGATCTCGAACAGCGTCACCGCCCGGACCGGGCAAATATCATGCAAAGGCCCGTCATTGGAATAAGGACAGAATTGGACATCGCCGATCCAGCCGGCCTTGTACATGTTATCAAGCGTTTCGCGTTTGAGCAGCTTTTCCTCCATGAGCCGTGCGAGGAACTGTTCGAGCAGACCGTGTTCGTGCTGCGCGGCGGCTAACGATGTAATGAAAATATCGATTTCGTTTTTCCGCTCAAACGCGCGGCGGGTACCGGGGTTATTTTTAACCCGGTCGTAGTCTTCGTTCCATACGACGGTTTCGGTAAAGAGAGTCACGCATTCAATATCAAGAAAATTGCGGTCAAAATACGAAAAATAGGTTGCCGGTGCCTTTTGCGGCTCATTGGCCAGGAACCCGCCCGCCGAAATCGCGTGCAAGACCAGCGGCGGAAACTTGACGCCCGACCCGACGCGTCCCGCGATGCGTTGGGCAACGAGCATCGTCGCGTAGCCTGCCCCCATGCCGAGATGCACAGCCGGAACCGGTTCGCCGGGTTTGCGATGGATCAGTTTTTCCTGAGCCACCTGTTCAATCAAATCGACCACCGTATCCGCCGCAGCCGCCGCAACGTGTTTCGACGCCTCATCCCCCTGCGAATTTACCACTTTAATGTGTTGCCTCTGTGCATCAATTGCGTACTGTTTTCCGAGACGGTCAGCGAGAAGTTTTTCCATTGGCGGTTCCAAAAGTAGGAATCCGCGATGTGCCGCTTCCCAAAACAAGGGATAAATTTTCTCCCGGTTCAGGTCGGGACGCCCCCAAAACTCCTTGAGCCAGTGCGAAACGGCCGCTGCCGCTCCTTTTTTCTCTTCCTTCAGCCCCAATTCCGCCGCACTGGCACTACCGGACGCAACGCCGAGCTGCCGGAGAAACCGGTCACAAACGGCAAACACCAAATCATCGCTTTCATGGCTCGGTTGCCAACGTGTTGATCTGGTTTTGGGTTTATTGGAATTCTTTTTGTTTTTCATTACTATGGTCTTTGCAATTGACAGATTGGGGTGGTATCTGAATATGGCCTTGCCTGATTCTCCAGGAGCAAACTAATACTCTCCGACAATTTCGGTTGCGCAGGAACAGCCTCAGTTTAAAATCATGTCCAGTTTATCATTTCGCAACAATAACGCAAGGCATGATTTGTACAAAAAACGCAAAGAGTGAAAAAATGTAAAAAACTGTGGTAAAAACTGGTATTAATGATACAAGATTCTCTTTTATCGGGGTAATACTCAGTGTTTGAAATTTTCCGGTGAAAATTTTTTTCCAACGTCATTCGAGTGTAACATGGCAAAAAAATTCTCAATTAACGCATTTTGTCCAAGACTACAAACAGAACAGGCACTACAATCCTCTTCATATTGCCTAAATTGCATAATACAACCACAAAATCATGCCGGAAACGCAAAAAGCAAACTATTTGCAAAAAACATTTGACAAGAATAATCCGCTTTACCGAAAAATGAAGTAATGCCATTTTCTTTGACACGGATGGTTGCGCCTTAGGATGCAAAGTATGGGGACAGCCGAAAGGAAAAAGTTGGGTATTGTTGTCACACAAAGGTTGTGTCGGTATGCCGGTCGAAATGCCAGGATGGACTGCCTGGAACATCTTGCGGTCATCAACACCTGGAATACCAGGACAACACCAGACGTTTTTACACATCAAACAGTACAATCACTTCAATCGTGAGGTCGGAATTAACGTTTTACAACAGGATTCATGTCGTTGAGCTTTCGGGGTGACAATTCCTCTTTTGAAAAAGCGGGAAACCCAAAGCGAACGACAAACCGTTGTCCGACAGGAGGAGAAAGATGCAAAGAATAGTAGTCTCGCTGGCGATCCTTTTCGCCATAGCACTGGTTCCGGCAATGAGTCTTGCCCAAGGCCAGAAATCCCAATCGCAATCACTCAATCAGCAGGTCGCACAAGCCATTGCCGATAAGCTCAGTGATAAATACCCGGAGTACACCATAAATGTCCGTTATAACAACGGCATTGCCACATTGGGCGGCGAGTTGTATTCCAAAGATCAGGTGGACGAGGCCGTGAGTTACGTCCAGTCCCTGCCTGGTGTGAACAAAGTCATCAACCAAATGAAGATTGTTCAGCAACAGAGAGAAATGAAAGCGGTTTCCGTATCGCGTTCGGGTAACAATAGTATTGTCCACCCGGCCATATCGGAACCCTCGGCACAAACTGCGGTTCCGCAACCGGCGGTGGCACAACAACCTGTCCCGGCCAATGCCATTACGCAGGTCAGTGGTCAACAGATTCAGGGCGTCACCGATTTTTCACAGCCGGTTCCACCGTCTCCGGCAATGACTCCGGCACCGACCGCACCCGCGCCGTCTGTGGTTGCCCCGACTGCTCCGGTTCCGACATTGACGCCCGCTCCCACGGCTCCGGCTCCCACAGCTCCGACTCCCACGGTTCAGGTCAGCTACGCCGAATCACCCCAGGAGGGAAGTTTGACAAGTTTTGATCCCCCGTTTGGCAACAATTCGGTCAGCATTTCGACCAGCCAGGAAATGAACTATGGATCAGCACCTTCCGTTGCCATGATGAACGGCAATATGCCGCTTCCGATGGGGCAGCAGGCACCGACTGCGGGGCGTTACGACCAGCCCAACGTACCGAATTACGCATGGCCGTCGTATGCCGCGCCGAACAATTATTCCGAAGTGGCCTACCCGCGATTGTACTGCCCGCAAGCCGCTCCGTATATCGGGCCGTTCTATCCCTACCCGCAAGTGCCGCTCGAATGGCGTAAAGTGACGCTTGAGTGGCATGACGGCTATTGGTGGCTCGATTTCGATGACGGTACGGCCAAAGGTCCTTTCTCGCCATTGTTCCGTCAGCCGAACCCCAAGCGTTACTAACGGTTCATCGGACAATGACACCGTATGAGTGATGAATGATGATAAAACCGTCATTCGATGTGACAACTCCTTAATTCCAGAAGTCCCCAGGCGAATGACCGGAAACAGTCATTCGCCTTTTTGTTTTTTAACCGTTCACGGCAGTTCGTTTTCACCACAAGGCACGAAGGAACACGAAGTTTTTTAGCAGGGGTGGTCACGGCGTGATCGTTCCGACTCAAAAAATCTTCCTGGGGAATTCCACGATCTGCGTTATGAACTCCGTTACCGTCCCCCTCGTTTTCTGTAGCAGAATTTTTGTTTTTGTTACCAGAATTTTTGTTTCTGTAGCCACCAGCGCAATAATTGTTACAAAAAGGCTTGGTTATCGTTCCGTTGACCGAAGTTTTATTCCCGATTGTCATGGTTTGACTTTCGTGACCGAACTTCAGGGTTGGCAAATTCGCGTTCAAGGAAAACACATCATGCTTTCCGTTTGCCTCATTGATCTTTGGCTTCGTGCACGGGAATATTTGCTTCTTCATTGATACTTTGCGCACGGCTTTTTGTACGCAT
>WRMR01000072.1 GCA_009776995.1 Planctomycetaceae bacterium
CGTTTGCGACCTCATTGACGACCGCCACAAGAACATTCTCCCGGACTTTGTTTGGGGCGATGGCAATCCTGCCGGAATCAACCAGCGTTGCGCCGAATGGATGGCCAATGCCGGCCGCGCCGCCCAGAAATTCGGCGTGAAAGTCGTCAACGGCTTCACCGGTTCGAGTATCTGGCACCTTCTCTATTCGTATCCGCCGTTTTCGCCGGAAGCCATTGCGGACGGTTTCAAGTTGTTCGCCGACCGTTTCCGCCCGATTATGGACGTGTTCGCCGAGTGCGGCGTCAAGTTCGCTCTTGAAGTCCACCCGACGGAAATCGCCTACGATATTTACACGACCGAAATGGCGTTGGACGCCATCGGCTGGCACGAGGCGTTCGGCTTCAACTTCGATCCGAGCCACCTGCTCTGGCAGGGCATGGACCCGGTGAAATTTATCCGCCGATTCGGCGAGCGCATTCATCACGTTCATATCAAGGATGCGATTGTCACGCTCGACGGCACCGCCGGGATCATCTCCAGCCATATCAACTTCGGCGATTACCGCCGTGGCTGGCAGTTCCGTTCGCCGGGACGCGGTGCGGTCAATTTCGAGGAAATCATCCGCGCGCTGAACGATTTCGGCTATACCGGCCCGCTTTCAGTCGAGTGGGAAGACTCCGGCATGGAACGCGAACACGGTGCCCGTGAAGCCTGCGAACTGGTCAAAAAACTCGACATCGCACCAAGTACCTTCGCCTTCGACGCCGCATTTGACAAAGCGGCGCAGGCGTAGTCAGCGCAAAATTCAAAGCGCAAAGCGTTGTCAGCCGCGTCACCCTGTGAGACGCATGACAGGGCGGTTACGCTGTGACCGCCGCTGGGTTTTGATTATGTTTTTTGTTTTTTTGCAATGGGGTTATGATACGTTCTCTCAAGCGGATGATTTCATGCCGTTGGGATGGTATTGCCCCTAACGTTTGATTTTTTGAACCGGAAATATCATCGCGGCGTCAAATTCACTCCCCATAAAATGAAACCATAGACGATGCGATTGCTTCGCACACCCTTGATTGAACGTTGGAACATGCTGATTCAACCTGCAACACCGGCATGAAACTTCCCGAAGAAAGTCTCAAACCACAGTTTGACCCACTGATTCCAGCGGGGAAGCCGGAAATATACCGTACAGTGCCATGGGCTTTGCTTTTTATGTCTGTGAACTTTGTGCACTCCTTGGTGATCTTTGTGTTGAAATATTTTAACACAAAGGCCACAAAGCTTTTCACAAAGGTCACAAAATTAATACCAGTCAAATGGCGTTCAGCAGTATATTAACCTGGCGTCGTTGTTTCGTATCAAAAAGAAAACTATGGGATGGCCATGCTTTGGGAAATTGATGTTTTTCCCCGGGACGGGGAAGTGGATCGGGCTGGGAAAAGCGTTGCTGCGGATGCCGTTGATCTCGGGATTTCGGGTGACGTCCGGGTGACGGCGTCACACGGTTATCTCGTGCAGGGGCGTCTCGAAAAAGAGCAAGTTGAGTTGCTCGCCGGGCAGCTTTTTGCCGATCCCGTTGCGGAACGGTTTGTTGTTGCCAAGGTCGAGGGGTACGGGGCAAGGGACGCGAGGCGAGAGAACAGGGAACAGGGAAACCCCTCTTCCTTCACCACTCATCCCAATACTCAAACGCAACTCGTTTATATCTTGCCGAAGCCCGGTGTGACCGATCCCGTCGCGGAAAGTGCGATGAAGGCGGTCGCCGATTTCAAAATTCATACGGAATTGATACGCACGTTCAAAAAATACCGGATCACCGGCGTTGACCAGGAGGATTTGAACCGTCTCTGCACGAAGCTGTTGGCCAACGACGCGATTGAGCGAACGGTCATTGGCGCGTTGCCGTTTGACCGGCTTGATGTGGGAAGCGATGACACGTTCCAATGGATCACCGTGCCGATTCGTGCAATGGACGACGATGCGTTGATGACACTGAGCAAGCAGGGGCAGCTCTACCTGTCGCTTGTTGAAATGCAGACGATCCGCGATTTCTTCGGGAAGGAGAGCCGCGATCCGACTGATCTGGAACTTGAGACCGTCGCGCAAACCTGGAGCGAGCACTGCAGTCACAAGACACTGGCCGGGCGGATTCATTACCGCGGGACAGGCGGTGAAAAGCGGTATGAGAACATGCTCAAGGAAACGATTTTTGCCGCAACGCAACACATTCGCGAGTTGCGCGGCGATGGCGATATTTGCGTCAGCGTGTTCGTCGATAACGCGGGCGTGGTGCGATTTGACGACGAGTACAATGTCTGTTTCAAAGTCGAAACGCACAACCACCCGTCGGCACTTGAGCCTTACGGTGGCGCGAATACCGGCATTGGCGGCGTGATTCGCGACACGATGGGCGTCGGCATGTCGGCCAAACCGGTTGCAAGCACCGACGTGTTTTGTTTTGGCGACTTGGACATGCCGCAGGACGAATTGCCGCCGGGAATGCTGCACCCGCGACGCATCTTGCGCGGCGTTGTTGCCGGTGTGCGGGATTACGGTAACCGGATGGGCATTCCTACCATCAACGGGGCGGTGTATTTCGACAAGCGATATACGGGCAATCCGCTCGTTTATTGCGGGAGTGTCGGCATCATTCCGCGCGACATGTCGTTCAACGAAACAAAACCGGGCGATTTGATCGTCGCGATGGGTGGCCGAACGGGACGCGACGGAATCCACGGAGCGACGTTCAGCAGTGCCGAACTGACGAGCGAAAGCGACAGCATCTCCGGCGGCGCGGTGCAGATCGGGAACGCAATCACCGAAAAAATGGTGCTTGACGTGTTGCTTGAAGCCCGTGATCGCGGTTTGTTTCATGCGATCACGGATTGCGGGGCAGGCGGTTTTTCGAGCGCCGTCGGCGAAATGGGCGAAAAAATCGGGGCGGAAGTCGATCTCGAAAACGCGCCGCTGAAATATCAAGGGCTGACGTACACCGAGATTTGGATTTCTGAAGCCCAGGAACGCATGGTCCTCGCCGTGCCGCCGGACAAATGGCCGGAGTTGAAGCAACTGTGCGACAGCGAAGGCGTCGAGGCGGTCGTACTTGGCACGTACAAACCAACCGGACGGCTGCATCTCAAATATCACGGCACAACGGTTGCCGATCTCGACATGAAATTCTTGCACAAGGGCCGACCGCCGGTTGTGCGCGACGCGGTGTATGAACCGGCACAGATTTCAGGTTTCAGGCTTCAGGCTTCAGGTTCCGATTCGAATACCCATTCCGAAGTCCGAAGTCTGAAGCCCGAAGTCTGCAATTCCTTGCTCAAAATTTTGGCCGCCCCGAACGTTGCGAGCAAACACTGGATCGTGCGACAATATGATCATGAAGTCCAGGGCGGCAGCGTCATCAAGCCGCTGGTCGGCGTCAGGAATGACGGTCCGGGCGATGCGTCGGTGATTCGTCCGCGTATTGACTCGGTGCGCGGACTGGTGATTGCCTGCGGAATGAACCCGTATTATGGTGATTATGACACATACTGGATGGCGGCCAGTGCGATTGACGAAGCAATCCGCAATTGCGTTGCCGTCGGGGCTGATCCGGCAACGATTGTGTTGCTTGACAATTTTTGCTGGGGTAATACCGAACGCGCGGAAACGCTTGGTTCGCTCGTCCGGGCGGCACAGGCGTGTTATGATTATTCTGTGGCCTTTGCCACGCCGTTTGTCAGCGGGAAGGACAGTCTCAACAACGAATTTCGACCGGAAGGCGGCGAACCGATTGCGATTCCGCCGTCGTTGCTCATCAGCGCGATGGGGCAGGTCGATGACGTGGCGCAGTGCGTGACGATGGACCTCAAATCGCCGGGCAATCTGCTGTACATTGTTGGATTGACCCGCGACGAACTCGGCGGCTCGCATCTCGCGTTGGTCAACGATTGGCGCGGAGGCAACGTGCCGAAAGTTGACGCAACACGTGCCAGGTCGATATTCGCGCAATTGCACACCGCGATCAAATCGGGCTTTGTGCGTTCCTGTCACGATTTGAGCGAGGGTGGCCTGGCCGTTGCCATTGCCGAAATGTGTTTTGCCGGTGGATTCGGCGCGAACCTGTCGCTGGACAATGTGCCGCATGATACCGGGGCCGGTCAAATTGATCCTGACACGGTCAAGCTGTTCAGCGAGTCGAACAGCCGCTTCCTTTGCGAGGTGGTGCCGCAGAACGCCGCACAATTCGAGACCGCATTGCACGGACTGCCGTTCGCAAAAATCGGCGTCGTCACGGATGATGGCCAACTGACGGTCACCTCCGCCGGACAAATGGTCATTGCCCAATCGCTCGACGCGCTCCATGCCGCTTGGAAAAATACGCTGGACTTTTAACTTTGACCGGCTAATGATCGGGATTTGGAAAAGTCGTCGGGTTGTGTGCCCGATTCATCAGGCAATGACGAAATGTTGTTGCTGTGTGCGTGAGAACTGCCAATCACATCACCAATCAAACCGTTGGCAATGGCATCGCTGACGAGTTGTGGCCAAAGGGCGAGTTGTGTGTCGTGGCTTCTCACACTCGTATTACCAAATCCCGATTGGAGCAGGTCTTCGTATTTGTCGTTCAGAATGACGTTAATATGGTTGCAAATTTTGAGACTGTAGCATAGTAATGGGCGATTGTTTTTCACACGGCACCACAGAGAGATTGAAAATAAAGACTTATTTCCTTTGTGCTCTTTGTGAAGCCACAGCAAAACAACTGTTTCGCCATAAACTATTCGTGTGTAATGAATTGTAAATGACATAACCCATTATTATGCTACAGTATCAGAATCTGTTGATTTTCGTGGTGGCGGAGTGCAAACCATTACCGGTGTGGGAACTTCTCCTGAATGGCAGAGAAGTCCGGCAAAAAATGAGCCGTTTACTGCGAAAAAAAATACAAATGTACCCGCTTATGCAAAGTTCATTGCTTCAAAAAATTTGACGTTCCCTACTACGGTCAAAGTATGGGATGGTAAAAGCTCGGGTCAGCCTTCTGCAACTTGGCAAAATTGGCCGAGTGCCGAGGTTGAGATGATTAGGGTGGCACCTAATTATGTCCATATCGGATTTGAGGGATACAATTGGAAATACTCAATTGACGGAGGATCGAATTGGGTGGAGTGTGGCTATTCATCGCATGCAGGATATATTACGTGGGATGCGTATAAATGTCCTGCAAATGACTTTACAAAAGATAAGATTAGAAAATCAATTGAAAAAGCAGACACTTTACAAAACAATCATACGGAAGATCAACTCGCAACGAATATCTGTAAAAACGTTAATGGTGGTTGTACAAGTAGTTGTGTGTGCAATAACACTTCCTTTGATTATCATTTTAGGGGAGCTATGGGAGAACACTCAGGTGGCATGTGTTGTTGCCGCGCATTGGGAATGATAACAGTCCTTCAAGTGCTTGGATTGACGTATAGTATGGCATACGACAATGAGTTAGCACCACCGAATACCGCCCGCTTAATACCTCCTCTCACTGATTGTTTCCAGTGCGGAAAGCGGTGTATACGTGGTGCTTGGGGTGGAGGGATATTTAATAACTGGCAGGGAGTGGCTTACCGAGGCGATGTTTCTACCGTCAACCATTATAGCCCCCAAGGTTATCATATTTCGCCTTACGCGACAATGGCTCATGCTCCGAATTATCCGAATAGTCAGGCATTTGATCATATTCATGCCTTTGAGTATTACGCTTGGCGTACTATGGTTTGGGACCCAACTACTAATCAATACGTATGTGACGGTGGCTTTTGTACACATTTACCCAAACCTTGAAAAAAGACTTGATAGAGTTGCCTTTTGATTTTTTGTCACCATTAAAAGAGGATAAAACATGAAAGTTACCATAGCATTTTCCGTGATTTCACTGTTTGTGGGATTTTACGTCAACACCATTGCGCAAGAGGGTATCTCGTGGAATTTCGAATGCGACGTACCTGCTTTGCCCAAGGAATATGATTTCCTTCCGAGATTTCCCTCGAAAGAAGTGTTAGAATCGCATACTGTCGATGTGGATGAGTCATTCAGGGCAGAATCTGTACAGGTTCTCAAATGGCTTGTGAATGAAAAACTTCTTCCTGCCGATATGGAAATCGAGCAACATCTTATTGCGGTGGCTAACCCTTCACCGGGAAAAACGCCTGTAGTATGGGGACTTAATCCCTTCACATTGGAAATGGAACCATTAAGAGAGTATTTTATTGTTCAGTGGTCCAAAAATAATGAGACCTTCTGTGTTTTGGATTCTAACCCAATGATAACGTTTCGAATCTCTGCCGACACCAAAGGGTTTGACGATCCTCAACAATTTGTGTTGGATATGTTCCATCATTGTCTGGCAAAAGAATTTGCAGATTTTTTCCCACCCAAGGATAAAATTATTTTTTTTGATGAAAAGAAAGAAGGGCTCTTGGCTGGTGGTCTTACACTGGAAACCAAGGGTGGAACAGCCTACTATCCCGCAGGATGTTTCGGGGGATCTTTTTCATTCTACCATTATAATGGCAATTTTTTTATTCAAACAATGAAAAATCACAAGTTTTTTCAACACATGAGCAGTTCACGGTTTGAAGAGGGAGCAAGGTTATACAACCTGGTTGGCGGTCCCGAAAGAGTGTGGACTGAAGCGGAAATAGAAGAAAGTCTCAAACCCCTTCGGGAACGTGAACGGGTTGTAAAAGAGAAGACTCAAAAGATAAATGAAGAAATTGCTTTGCTTCTCAAGACCCTTGAAGGCAGGGTAAAACTGATTGGCATGATTGAATCCGCAGAAGGCAGAGAAACGTTCGAAGAATCTTCTTATGAATATAATCAATTTCGCGAAATGCCTTTCAAAGCTCTTTACGAGTATTATTTTATGTTGCCACGTCAAGACGATCCAAGGTTTGGCGGTGTTCCAGTTTGGGAAGAAGAAAGATGTACTGAGGCGGAGGCGACTCAGATAAAAAAACTTCTTCAATCGAAAGACCCGGCAATCAAAAAATACGCCATGCAACTCATCGAAGCAACCAGTACAAGAAGTCTCTTACCCGACCTGATCGAAATATGTTCGGGTAAAGACCAGATACTCAATTTGCAAGGGTCGTATGCCGTTCCAAATGACCCGAATATCAAGCCACGAATTTACAACTTTAATGTTTATCGCCTTATTGGTATATTTGGTGACGAAAAGACGCTTAAATCACTCAATGAAATGCAAAACAATCAAGACTTTTCACCGGAGGCAAAAGCTGATATACTACTTGCTATGGATGACATCCAGAGGCTTATTGATATGCAGGAACGCCGTGAACAACAACGTTTGGAACAAAGAAGGCTTATCCGGGAAGGTAAACTCATGGTCATGCCCGGAAGTCCGCTTTTGATTGACATTGATAAACCCGATCCTGAACCTGTTTCACCTGAAGGATTCCGTAATTGGGAAACCACAGATGGATTATTCAAAACCACAGCAAAATTTTTGGGAATTAAAGGGAAGGATACTCAACTGGAACGAAAAGATGGTAGAATAGTCGGTATCGAACTGGATGCTCTTCGACCACTTGACCAGGAATACGTCAAGGAACAACTTGCTCCAAAGTAAGAAACATTACACAGGTTCCACGCCGTAATTTACGCATCCAGCGAGTCAAATCGCATCACATTTCAGGGCATTCATCATGGGAAATTTTCAGCCAAGTATTGGAGGTCGTGTCAATCCTTCCAAACCTGTTGTACCCAAGGTGAAGGATACAAACACTCATTCTCCACCGCAAAACGACGATGAATTGTTACGTAATGAGTCGACGCGTAACATATCAATCCGAACATGGCCGGTATGGGTGTGGGTTACAATTTCTGCGTTCATTGGTTTGTATTGCCTTTTGCTTTATTATTTTTACGTCACTGAAGAGCGGTTGCAATACGGTTCCGCTCTTGCGAGTCATGTCATGCACACGGTGGAAATCCGCCATTGGTCATGGTGGTATTGGCCGGTGTTTTGGGGGCTTGTCGTTTTGACCATCGTTCGTTTCTTACTTTTTCAACGCATGAAATCGCCAGAGGCACAATACGGAAACGCCCAACAACTGAACCGACTCCTGCGGCTCCTGCCCATCGTGATTGTTGGTTTGATGGTCGTTTTACTCTGTGCGCATTCCGATGTTTTGGGATTGTTGCGTATTCTGATGGATCGTATGCGAACCATTGAATTTCCGTGGTGGGCACCCTCATTGGCAATCACTCTGGTCATTGCCCTGCTCGGCGTGATTTGGATGATTCAGCGTTATCAGGAAGAGAACGACGTTGAAGAATGGAGTTTGCGAACAAAATTGGGGTTGATCTTCGGTGGAATCGCAACAAATTTTATTATTCATTGTGGTTCTCCTGAGGCGGGTGCGTGAATGAGTTGATCGATGAGAACTTTGGCCTTTTCCCAGTCCGAAAGGTTTTGGGCGTACGTTTTTCTGCCCGTTTCCGTGATGGCGTAATAGCGACGTCTGGCACCTGTGGTTTCATCACCCCAGTAGGAACGAATCTGTTGACCGTTTTCCAGTCTGCGGAACGCGGAATAAAGCGTCGCCTCTTTCAGCTCGTATTTTCCCCCGGATTTTTCCTGAACCGACCTGTTCATTTCATAACCGTAGGAATCGCCCGACACCAAGTGGGCAAGGATTATCGTTTCAATATGACCGCGTATTAAATTGGATGTGATCAGCATGAGAAACCTCTTTTTCATGGACGTGTTATATTATATCATTATATATTTCGCGTGTCAAAGTATATCCAAAAAAATTTCATTGTGTCAACATTTTTGACACGCTACAACCTTTGGGCACGTATTTGTGACAAAACTTTCCCGGAAGGTCAGACAACCCTTGAATTGCCAGGACGTTTTACATAAAATACATCTATTGGCAAACCAATTTGGGTCAACTATGGACTCGCGCAAAAATCAGTTGTTCGATCATTCAGAGCCGCGACGGTCACGGAGCGGTCATTCCGCCCGATCACTCTCGCGGCTCTGATGGAAATGCTCACGTTATTATTGCGCGGCTCATATCTTCTGAAAGTCTGAAAGGGCAACTTACATGAGAATAACAACTCTCAGCATTTTACTGGCTACCGTCTGTTTGGCGGGAGGTTTCACACAATTGTCTGCGGATGAACCTGTCAAGATCAAAGTCTTGATTATTGATGGTCAAAGCGACGCCCATGATTGGAAGGGAACCACCTTAGTTTTTAAGGACATCTATGAAAAAACGGGGCGATTTGTCGTCGATGTTGCGACGACTCCGGCACCGAGGCAGGATATGAGCGGTTTCAAGCCGGATTTCGCCAAGTATGACGTCATCGTCATGAACTTTACCAACTACACAGGCGATCGTT
Organism: Planctomycetaceae bacterium; assembly: GCA_009776995.1. GTDB lineage: Bacteria > Planctomycetota > Planctomycetia > Pirellulales > Thermoguttaceae > WRMR01. The sequence continues at coordinate 9,400 of WRMR01000072.1, forward strand.
GGCCGAAAGAGACGGATGACGCGTTTGAAAAATTTGTGCGCGAAGGCGGTGGATTGGTCATTTACCATGGAGCGAACAATGCCTTTCGCGAATGGAAGGAGTTCAATGAGATGATCGGGGTCGGCGGTTGGGGAGGTCGTAACGAATCCGACGGGCCGTACCTTTATGTCAAAGACGGCGAAATCGTCCGCGACACCTCGCCGGGTCCCGGTGGCCATCACGGACCGCAGGTCGAGTTTGTCGTCAAAACCTACACACCGGATCACCCGATCATGAAGAGGTTGCCGGAAGCATTCCTGCACTGCAAGGACGAATTGTACTGCAAAATGCGAGGCCCGGCGAAAAATGTAACAATTCTCGCCACCGCATTGTCGAAGACCAACGAAGGTGGGACGGGGTATGATGAGCCGATGTTACTCGCCATGGATTATGGCAAAGGGCGGGTCTTTCAAACGATGCTCGGCCATGCCGTGGAACAGTGCAAGTGCGTCGGGTTTCAAACGACGCTGTTGCGCGGCACGGAATGGGCCGCCACAAACGAGGTAACCATCCCTTGCCCGGACGATTACCCAACCGCCGACAAGACCAGCGTTCGACCGTGAGAGCTGATGCCATGTATGCCTGACCATGCAACAAACCGGTCTTTTTTTCAAATCGTGAAAAGTCTCGTATCCTTGCGTTTTACAACTTCAAAACGACCAGTTCGCAGCAAGGTGAAGTAGAGCCGCAAGCCACTGGGGAGACGCGCAATAATAACGTGAACATTTCCATCAGAGCCGCGAAAGTGATCGGGCGGAATGACCGCTCCGTGACCGTTGCGGCTCTGAGTGGTCGAACAACTTGTTTCTGCGCGAGTCCTGACAACTGACAGATCAAGAATGAATATCGCAGAAGTGATTTCCATCGGGGACGAGATCACCATCGGGCAAATCCTCGATACCAATTCGCAATGGCTCAGCCGGCGTTTGACCGAACTCGGCATTCGCGTCATGTATCACACGACCGTCGGCGACGACGTCGCGGCCATGCTCGACGTGTTTCACAAAGCCGCGTCACGGGCTGATCTGATCCTGATGACCGGGGGACTTGGCCCGACCGCCGACGACCTGACCCGCATGGTCATTGCCGAAATGCGAGGCGTGCCGCTGGTTCAGGACGACGAACTGTTGCAAACCATTCGCAACCGGTTTGCGTCGCGCGGCCTTGTCATGCCTGCTTCCAACGCGATCCAGGCCAGTATGCCCGAAGGGAGCGTTGCCATTCCGAACCTGAACGGGACTGCACCCGGCATCGACATGACGTTTTCCGTCGGCGATCGGGAAGTCCGCTTGTGCGCCCTGCCCGGTGTGCCTGCGGAAATGCGTGAAATGTGGAATGCCACACTTGCCGAACGCATCGCACGGCATTACGCGAAAGGACAGGTTATCAAAAGCCGCTCCATCCACACGTTCGGCAGGGGTGAAAGCCAGGTCGAGCAGATGCTGCCGAATCTCATCGTACGCGGCCATGACCCGCGCGTCGGTATCACGGCAGACAGTGCGGTCATCACCCTGACCATTGTCGCCGAGCGGGAAAGCGACGCGGCATGTGATTTGGCCATTGATCCCGTCGCAGCGTTGATTTACGAAAAACTCGGCGATTTGGTGTTTGGGGAAGGTGCCGACACCTTGCCGGGCGTTGTCCTTACGGAACTCCGGCGGCGGAACGAAACGCTGGCCACCGTCGAATTCGGCACCGGCGGTTTGCTCTCGCATGATTTGGCACACGAGTCGGCTCTTGTTCCCGGCAACCCGGTATGCTATCACGGCGGCCTGGCCAACTTGCCCGACAACACATTGTGCCAACTGTTGGCCGTCACCGTGCAAAACCAGGGGGAAAACGGCCGGCAGTTCGTTTCGGACATTGCCGTTGCGGCGCGGCGTTTTTTCGGCACCGATCACCTGCTTGTCGTGGGGCAATATCCTCCGCTGCCAGCAACGGACGCCGCCCCCCAGGTCCAGCTTGCCCACGCCCACGCCAACGGCGTTGATACCCAGTCGTTCCAGTATGCAGGCCACCCGGCACTCATCGACCAACTGTTCGTCAAGCGTGCCGCCAACATGTTGCGCCTCGCGCTGATGCAATAGTGTGGCGAAAGACGTTCACGTTGTGACCGTCGCAATCTCACGATTGCGGCTCTGATGTTCTCACCTTCGTGGTGAATACAAAAATCCCGTCATTGCGCCGGAGTACCGGCTTCATTTTGGCTTTTGCTCTTGCGGCCGTGTGATTTCCGCCCAGCCTTTGTTGGGGACGTTCGCACCTTTCGCGGCTTGTTGTTGCCATTTCTCACGATCTTTGAGCATCGGTGCCCAGTACCCGCCGACGACACTGCGTGCCTGAAACCCGCGATACCATCGCCGAGTCGGTGAAATACCAGTCGGTAAGCGGCACGCGGCGGTCGGTGTTGTTGACGAAACCGATGACCGGTTGCAAGAGCGCGTCGAAGTCGGCACGGTTGCCGGTCATCGTTGCCGTCCAGAGAATCCAGTCGTTTTTCGAGTAAAGCGAGCGGTTGTCCAGAGGCAGACCGTATTTCTGCATCTTCGTTTTGTAATACGCGAGTTCCTTGTCAATCACGGCGCGCGGAAACAGCCGCAGGTCGAGTATCTCGTCCCACATCAGGTTGTACTTCATGCTCCACGTCCCCGGCTTGTCGAAGGCCAGCCGGAAATGATCGCCGTCATCCGCTTCCTTGATCCAGCGTGCGGCAAACTCTTCGGCACTCTTGCGGTACTTCGCGGCAATTTCGTTTTCGCCGAGCTTTTCCGCCAGTTGAGAATATGCCCCGATGGCAACAATCGCTTTCGCCGAAAGGTTGACGTTATGCGCCAGGTGCCCGGTGAAATCGTCGGTGCAGAGCTGGTTTTCCGGGTCAAAGCCCTTGTCGAGCAGGTAATCCGCCCATTGCGTGAGCATCGTCCAGTGCAGTTTCGCAAAGCCGGGATCGTTTTCCGCAACGGCCAGCGCGGCGGTCATAATAATCATGTTCGCCGTTTCCTCAACGGGCATTTGCCTGTCTTCGCTTTCTTCGCCGCCGCCGTAAATCTGACCGGTTGCGTGCGGATAGAAACCGACGTCATGCGGAGCGAACGGAAACGGCCATTTTTCCAACGCCGAATATGCGAAAATCGGCTGCAAGGTCGCTTTCATCATCGCGGGCGAATAATAGAGCATCATGGGCGAACAGGGATACATCACATCAACGGTGCCTATCACGCCGCCGCTGAAATTCTCCTTCGAGAACATGAGCGGCATCCCGTTCGTGTCCGCAACGATCTTCTGCGCACCAAGCGACTGGCGATAGGCCAGGGCACATAACTTCGCGTAGTCTTCGCCGCCGACGGCAGTGAGATCGGACATGAAAGCCTTTTCAAAATGACTCGCTTGCGTCATGACGTCATCTTGATTCTGGATGAGTATTTTCCATGCATCCTCAATCATCTGTTCCGCTGTTTTGCCATCACGAGCCCACCATGCTTTGAGATCGTCGCCGAAGTATCGGACACTGTAAACATCGTCATACGCAAGAAGAAAAGCGGCTGTTCCTTCAGTAACAGGTTCTGAAAAACCAAACTGCCTGACGGCTGCGATATTTCCATCATTAACTTTCCTGGGCTTGTTTGCAGAAAAAGCATAAGAACTTCGCGTTTCGAAGGAGTCCGGTTTTATGAGATCGTCAGAAAAAGAGGCTCTGGATTTTTCACCGTTTCCAACTGTGCATCTGCTCCAGGTTTTAACATGAATTCTTTCCATCCCTACTGGAGTATCGTGTGTTCCCAAAATGATCAAATGTCCCCAATCAATACGGACATCATCACCACGTTTGTTGAGATAGTTTTGGTCAGGTGTCCCAAGTTTTATTGCACAAGCTGCGCCAGTGAAGGTTAAGGTGTAAGCATCCCATTGCACTTCCTGGTCCGGCGTATTGACGGCGATTTCGGCTCCGGCGTCAAAATAAAATGAATAGACGT
>WRMR01000073.1 GCA_009776995.1 Planctomycetaceae bacterium
CCGCCGGGCGCGGGGGGCGGGTGGTGGGTATCCCCCGACACCCCCCCTCGCGATATTCCGCCGTGGGAACGCCAGCCGAATAGTGCAACGTCCGTAGCCATGGCAAGCAACAATCCTCCTTTCCCGCCATACGTGGGAACACCGCAAACCGCGCTGCAGAACGGGAATGTTTACGAAACCTGGACACCCAATATGCCATCACCGAACGGGCAGAATCAACCCGTGCCGCAGGCAAACGATTATGGTTATTCGCAGAACACAGCAGGAATGGCCAACGGGTCATTGCAGTTCAACAGCGGAGCGTACCCCAATGCCGGTGTGACGTCCTCCACTCCGCAACAGAGTCAACAGCAGTATGGTTCGGCGTCCCAGCAGATAGCGGACGGATTCGGTGCCATGCCGCAGCAAGTGCCCTATCCGCAGTCTCCGGCCAATCACGGCATCGCCGTTGCTGCAAACACAAACGCCATGCCGTCCTATTCCCAAGTGCAAGGGCAGAGCCAGTGGCAGGAACAATCGCAATACAGCGGCTATCCACAGTATGCAGGAACGCAGAATCCGGGCGGCTATGGCAATGATGCCTCACCCAACCAGCAACAACCATATCCGGGGAACGGTTCGCAGTATGGGACGCAAGGCACCATGCAGTTCGTTCCCCAGTCAGGCATGTCGAATGTGCCGGTCGCGACTTCATCGCAATCATACCGTGACGCCCCCGCCATGGGATCGAACCTGATCCATCCGTATCCCGGCAATCCATCGCAACAACAACCTCTTCCCTATAATAACGTGCCCTCTCTTCCCTATAATAACACGCCCTATAACAACACGGCGGCTTCACAAGCACAAAGTCTTTACCATTAATCACCCCAACCATTTTTTGCACTTTCCTGATCGAAGGACTTTTCACCGCCCGGATTCACAGCTGATTAGAAGATCATGAGCATAAACGAAAAGAACAAACGGCTTTTGAACATTGCGTCATCGTCGCAATGGAAGATCGTCTCCCAACCGGACGAGCAGGAAGACACCGCCCCGGTGACGAAGAATCGGGACGAACGGGAAAACCGTCGGGACAGACAAGAAACCGGGCAACGTTCGCTTCGGGATGCCGACGCGTTTTACAAGAACGACACCAGCAATTTTCTGGGGGAACTGCAAAAGGCAAAAACACTGCTCTACCAACAGACCGGTCCGACTTGCAAAATCGACTTCTTTCCGTCCAAGAGAAAAGGGAGACGCAAGGAGATTTCACACGATATTCAGAGTAAGGGTATTGAAGATTTTTTTTCGGACACGGGCGTTGTTCCGATTCCCCGCACAGGACAAAAGAATTGCCCGAAAGAGGCGGAGCCGGAAAAGCTGATCGTCGACGTCAATGATTTTGTCGAAACGTTTTCCGCCTTTCGCGAACCGGTTTACCTCATGGGAAACCGGAAAAGCAGTCCGGCACCTGAAGTCAAATCGGAAGTCGAATGTTTGCTGGACCAGGTGCAATTGCGGCGAAAAAACGGCAAAACTCCCGAAACACCTGAGCTTGTGCCGGACTCGCCGGAACACGACAGCCCCGGAGATACTGTTGATAGTGCCGCAAACAAAGCGCAGAGTGCCGGGAGCAGATATCCAAGAGAAGAAGAAAATGACAAGATCAGTCCAGCGATTCTGGAGAACGACGCAGATCAAACGCAATGGGAAAACAACTCTGCACTCTGCTCTCTGCATTCTGCAATTTCTGTCGAACCGGAATACACGGAGCAACTGGTGGTCAATACCCTGACCATCCTGCCGTTGCATGAAATCAGGGATTTGCCGGAACATGACACGATCTGTCACGTCGATGAACCGTCCGTACCTGTCTCTGTCGTTCCGGAGACCGCCACGCCGGAGATCGCTATGCCGGAGACTGCGACCATTCCTGAAAAAATGGAAATGAAGGAAACGGCTGTTGAAACGGAATCATTCGATGAGACATTACCGACATCCGATCCTGTCGAAGAAACAATCACCGCTTTGGAGAAGCGAATCAACGTCGTTGCCGCAAAAGAAACCGAAAGAAAGGACACGATCCCATCGCGTCCTGCAATCCCAACGTTACCCGGGATTCTTGACCGTTTGGAGGAGTTTGCGAGCGACCGGTGCAACAGTTTGACCGACTACATCAAGGACAAAGTGTATGACGGCAGCCGCTTGATTGCCTTTTGCGGGATGAAACGCGGTGACGGTTGTACGACCCTGACTCTGTTGGCGGCCAGGGGGATCACGCGACACGGACTGAAAACGGCTGTCATTGACGCCAATTTCGAGTTCCCGCAACTCAACGTCTTGATGACCGGCCGACGGGATGCACAGAACAACCAGGCGAGTTGGGTCAATATTCTGCATGGGACCGCCGATTGGGAAACGCTCGGCCTCACACCGAAAGACATGCCGCTTCTCACGGTTTTTCCTCTGGCCGAAAACGCGCTGGTCAACTGGTCGCAACACGAACCCGAACGTCTGCAACAGGCAACGAACCGCCTGGTCGCGAATTTGCAGGAACACTTCGACCTCATTTTGCTGGATTGCGGTTGCCTGGAAGACAGCTTTGAGGAAATCACCTGGGGCGAACTTGCTTTGTTTCAGCCGGACGGCGTCATGATCGTCTGCAACCCGAAAAAAACGCCGAACGAACTGCTCGAACCCTGTTGCCGCGAAATTCTCGGCAGCGGAATCGACACTTACGGCGTGGCGGAAAACTTTGTCTGACCATTCCGGTTGGGAAAACTGGGAAAGTATTGAGGCGGGTATTTTGCCGGAAATTTTTCATCCCAAACCAACGTTGGGTAGTTCAGAGTGCAGAATGCAGAGTGCAGAGTGATTTCGATTCCAAATCTTCACTTTGAACTTTGCTCTTTGCACTTTGAACTTTGAACTCCCCCAAGGTGTTTTTGTGCAAGATGCAAGCAATATTCCGCCGGAATAATCCATTTGTGCGTTAAAACATGCCGTTTTTCGGCCAAAAACACGTGGAAATCGTACAAAAAGCCGTGCGCAAAGTAGAAAACACGAAGCCATGAAGGTCGAATTTGAAGGTTCAAAGGAAAGAATTTTCAAGTGGCAAGCAGGAACTTTTATTCCTGAACTCGAAATTTTTTACCCATGATGCACGAATCACAAGCTCAAACCATGACAACCGGAACTGCCAAGCACGGTGAATCAAGAAGAAAACTTCGATTAACACGACTAAAACTCCGGTCAACGGAACGATAACCACGGCTTTTTGTAACAATTATTGCGCTGGTGGCACATGTGACCGCCCTGCCTTTGCATTCTACATTCTACATTCTACATTCTGCACTCTGCACTCTGCACTCTGCACTCTGCACTCTGCACTCTGCACTCTGCACTCTCTCTTTGTTGCCGCTTGCTGGGGCTTCCATTTCCGCCGCACTTTTGATACAATACGGAACATGGTTTTGCTTCATATTATCGTATCAGAAACACGTGAATCCAAAGAATGCTTCAACAAAAATGTCTGATTTGAAAACGGAAAATACCATTGCACCGCTCATGGCGGAGATTCATCATATCCAACATCAGCTTTCCGATCTCAATTCGCGTCTCGCACGCGGCCCGAAAATGATTCAAGTGCAAAAAGACGCGGCAGGCCGTATTCTTGTGCGATTGGAGCAAGTTCGGGCCGAATATCGCCAATTGTCGCAAACGTCCAAGTTCAAAGAGGAGCAACTCGCCCAAAGCGAAGCGGCCTTAAACCGCCGTAAATCACAAATGCAGGAAGCGAAAACCAATAAGGAGTATCAGGCTCTCCAACTCCAGGTTCAGGCTGACGAAACATCGAACGGTGTACTGGCCGACGAAGCGTTTCTCGCAATGGAAAAAGCGGAAAAATTTGCACCAAACATCGTTTCCACTGAACAAGAGCTTCTGGCAGCCAATGAGATGTTGCAAAAGTCACAAGCGAGGATCGCGGAAGAACAGCCAGCCATCGAAGCGGATATTGCACATTGTTCCGCCCGGCTCAAGGAAGCGGAACAGAAATTGCCATTTGACTTTAAGGAAATCTACACACGCCTTTCCCGCTCCATGGGCGGCGAACAGTCCATGGCACAAGTTTACGATCAAAAATACTGCGGCGGATGCCGACAGTTGATTCCGATCAATTTCATCGCGCAGGTGCTTCACGGAAAACCAGTCACTTGCAAGTCCTGTGGCCGATTGTTGTACATGACGGAAAGTTTTTCGACAAAATGATAGCCGCAAATGGAGAAACTCTGTGTCAGAAGTGGAAAGCAAGTGCCGGGACATTCGGTTGATTTTATCCGATGTGGACGGTGTGTTGACCGACGGAACGATAGGGTATGACAATCAAGGAGTTGAGGCAAAACCTTTTCATGCCCGTGACGGCCAGGGCATCAAGTTGTGGCAGTACGCTGGCTACCATTTCGGTCTGGTGACAGGCCGGAGCTCGCAAATCGTCCTCACCCGTGCCGCCGATCTGGGAATTTCCATCGTTCGGCAGGGGGTGTCGAATAAATTTGCGGCGGTTCGTGAAATATTGGAGCAGATGCATTTGACCTTCGATCAGGTATGTTTCATCGGAGACGACCTGCCTGACCTTCTCCCGATTCGGCATTCCGCACTTGGCGTGGCCGTTGCGGATGCCGTGCAGGAAGTCATGGACGAGGCGGATTATGTCACCCAACTGCGCGGTGGACGCGGTGCCGTGCGTGAAACCATTGAGTTGATCCTCAAACACCAAAAGCGTTGGCCGGATATTGTTCGATGTTACAGCGGCTGATCGTTTTCATCAAGAACAAAAGCCAATCATTGAGATAAACCGGAATGGAGCGCATCGCAATGACGGGGTGGGCCAACCGATTCCCAACTGGAAAATCCCGTCATTGAGCCGGAGTACCGTCTTTATGACGCGTTTTATTTCAATACAAACCACACGAAAATACGAAGTAAATTAATTTTCCACATTTCGCATTCATCAATTTACGTTCTGCGCTAAAAAAGGCGGGCGGGACGGTCGCGCGGGCAGTCGTTTTGATGACTGTCCGGGAGGAAAGTCCGGGCTTCGCCGGACACGATGGTGGGTAACGCCCACCGGTCGCAAGGTCAGGGAAAGTGCAACAGAAAGCAAACCGCCCAAGCCCGTTCGTTCGTGAACGGGACGGCAAGGGTGAAACGGTGAGGTAAGAGCTCACCGGCGGGTCGGGTGACCGATCCGGCCAGGCAAACCCCATCGGAAGCAAGGCCAAACAGAAATGATCCGGCACACGGTTGCAAAACCGGGTGCCGGGCGGACCTGTCCGGTTCGCTGAAGTTTCGGGTCGGCCGCTTGAGGTGCCGAAGCAATCCGGCATCCAGATGAATGACCGTCGCTTTGCCATCGCAATGCCGAAGGCAGAGAACAGAACCCGGCTTACACGCCCGCCTTTTTTAGCGCAGAGTTTTTTTCACTACCTGACTTCTGTTGAAATATACTTCACCGTGCCACGAACTGGTCGTTTTGAAGTTGTAAAACGCATGGATAGTATGAGACTTTTCACGATTTGAAAAAAGACCAGTTTATTGCATGGTTAGGTATAATTGACAACTCCTCAACGGCTGAGAGACAGTTTTTTTGCTGTGACTTGTCAAGTGAAATTAATACATTTCTAAAAAATGACCACCTTCAATGCCCTGTTCCATTGGAAGCAAGGAGACATGCACATCATTTGGTGTCACCCCTTCTTGTGATTTTGGCTTGCTTTGTTCTTGAATCCATGCTAAAATTGCCATAACGAGTCTTATTATTTTACCACCACTGTTTTGAGCATACGTCATGGGCATTCACGACCGCGATTATTATCGGCCACAACTCCGCGAGCGGGAGTATTACCGCATTCAACCCGGACAATCATGGGTCTTTGCGATTATCATCGTCAATATCATGGTGTTTTTTGCCAATGCCATTCGCGGTGATGATGTGATTAATCACCTGTTGCTCGTGAAAAGTACGACTCTTGCCAATCCGTTGGAATGGTGGCGACTGGTGACCTACGCGTTTGCTCACGGCGGTCTTGGACACTTATTCTTTAACATGCTGACACTCTTTATTTTCGGGCCGTTAGTGGAACGCAAATACGGTCCGGTTGAATTTATGTGCTTTTATTTTGTCACGGCGGTTTTAGGGGGAATCTTCTGGGGATTACTGCACATCAACACTCTCGACACGATGTTGGGGGCTTCCGGTGCCATCAGCGGTGTGATTATGATTGTCATTTGCTCTTATCCAAGGATGCCGATTTATCTTTGGGGAATTCTCGAAATGCCTTTATGGCTGTTTGGCACTATTTTTATTGCAATGAATACGTTCGGTTTTTTTGACAAAAGCAACAATGATAGAGTGGCATATGATGTTCACCTTGCCGGCGTGGGATTCGGGGTGTTGTACTGGTGGCTGAAATGGCGAATCAGCGACATCCCGCGACTGTTGACCCGGAGTTACTGGCAGGAACGCCAAAGGCGTCGCAGGTTTTTTAACCCGAAGGATTACTCAGACCGCTACAATCGCGGCGTTGATAACGAGGACGACGATGCCGCACAAAGGCAACTTGAGGCGGACGAAGGGCGTTCCGAGCAGGTGGACGCGATTCTTCGGAAAATCTCGGAGAAAGGGCAAGACAGTCTCACATGGAGCGAACGGCGCATTCTGAAACGTGCCTCACGCGATTATCAAAAGAAAAACAAGCCAAAGTGATTTCTGCAATCGTTTTCGGTCGATGAAACGAAGAGGAATATTGGCAGGATGCGGAGATTCCCGCCGAATATCTGGTGCCTCATGCCTCCCGTTTCACGATCATGGCACGAAAACAGCGGAAAATATCGCCCCGGTTTGACGATTACGAAGAATCGTATGACGAATACGACGCCGATGATGATTGCGCTGATGACGAAGTGGACGATTGGTTGGACGAAGACGATGATGGCGAATCGGACGGCTTGGTAGCTGTTCCACGCCGTCGCAATCGTCGAAATTCGCAACCGGGACATGGTGGCTATCCACCGTTGGCACGATCAGTTGGTGGCCGTGAAAGCCTAAGCCGCCGCAAAAAGACACCGCCTTCGGCACGGGTGCGTCCGCCGGTCCGAAAGCCGCAACAAGCGTTGCGACCGGTTCCAGTCCATCATCGTGACCGCCACACTGCGCACCGCGAACGGGAGCGGCCGCTCCACGGTCCGCACTTTCTGGAACCGCCACGTCCTCAACCGCTGGAAAACGCCGTCCCACAATCCGCATACCGCAACGAAAAGCCCGCCAAAACCGGGGGAAGTTGGGGACGTTTCTTATTACTGATTATCCTGCTGGCCTGTGGTACAGCCTATACCTTTTACGCAACCACCACGAACTTGCCGCCCGAAGGGAACGCATACAGCTTTCCCGATAACAAAGGTGCCAAACCATCGCAAAATGATCTGCCTCCTGAACCGCACGAAGGTGATTCTGATACTGGTGTTTCTGTGATGCAAAATACTGCTGCGGTACGAATTCCAGGTACCATAAGGCAGGAATCGTCTTGGGTCCAGCCGGAACAGCAATCGCAGGTCGCTCTTGATTCGTTCCGCGAGTTTCAGAATTTGAGCTACACGGAAGAAACAGCAAAATCAGAGTCACCAGAGCAGGAAACGGAGTCGCAACCGCCCGTTTCGCAGATCACCCGCACTCTTTTAGTTGACGAACTTGTTGTCCGGGAGCGGTCGGCACAACCATCGGTGCCGCCGCAATTGCCGGAACAATCGCCGATGTTCTCGCAGGTCGCTTTTGCTCCGCCGCAGGCGATTCTTGCGGACATTGCACCGAAAATCGCTGATGACCGATCCCAGCCAACCCGTTTTTCTGCCATCGACTCGTCCAAACCCATCCCGGAACAACTCGCGCAACTTGCCCCGATGGTTTCGCTTCCCGGCTGGACATTTCGCATGGGCGACGATCGCGGCAGCCTGCTCGATCAGCGACCGGCACACCAAGTCGTCATTGCGCCGTTTCAGCTTGACAAATATCAAGTGACCAACCACCAATTTCAGTTGTTCGTCGATGCCACCGGTTACAAAACGACTGCCGAACAACAGGGATGGGCTTATGTATTTGATTTCGACGCCCGCGAATGGGTCAAAATGAACGGTGCCTTTTGGCGAAAGCCGGACGGCAAAACTCTGCTTGATGAAACTTTGCTCGACCACCCCGTGACGCAGGTTTCGTGGAATGATGCCCATGCGTTTTGCCAATGGGCGGGCAAGCGGCTCCCGACCGAGGCCGAGTGGGAATATGCCGCACACGGAGGACTGGTTGATAATGCCTACCCGTGGGGCGAACACCGACTTAAAGACGGCAAATTGATGGCCAATGACTGGCAGGGATGGTTTCCACGCGACAACACCTGCGATGACGGCTTTCTGTTGACCTCGCCGACGGGGAGTTTTCCGGCCAATCCGTTCGGGTTACACGATATGGCCGGCAACGTCTGGGAATGGTGCCACGACTGGTATTCGCCGCAATATTACCAGTTTTCGCCGAAAGACAACCCGCAAGGCCCCGATCAGCCTGATCCCGAACATACCGGCCGTGTCATTCGCGGCGGATCGTTTCTCAGTGCCGACAACAACGGCGGTGCCATTCGCGTTGCCGTGCGTTCTTATCAACCGGAAAAAGCCGGTTATCAGGATGTCGGTTTCCGCGCGGCGAAAAATTAACAGGCCATCTCTCAAAAAACCCGTGAACGGCTACATCACTTGATATCCCCACAAACCGGCTAGGAAAGCAGTCAGTTGCGACATGGAAATGTAGATGAGCATCTCGTTGCTACCGCTGCCCACATATTGATAAACCGGGATACGCCAATAAATCACCGAAGCGATTGCCGCAGTGATGAGAATGGCCGCAATCAGCTTGATGACTCCCCACACCAGCACAAGTTTTGCGTCGTCCATTGCGAAATCTCCGTTTCAGTCCAGCCGTTCGATTTCTTCCGGGGACAGGCCGGTCGTTCTGGCGATCAATTTGGGATCGAAACCTTCTTTTTTCAAATTTCGGGCAATGTCAATCTTTTCTTCAACCCGGCCTTCGGTTTTTCCGATATCGATTCCTCTCTTTTCTGCCGTGCTGATGGTCGCCCAGTACGTCAAATAATCGTTCGATTCCTGTTCGTAACGGTCACGTTCCGCTTGCGACATCACTGCAACCTCCGCCGTGTGGAACGCTTTTTCAAACACCTGCTCCTTCAGGATGGATGGAATATGATCCAAACTCGGCAGATATTTCAGGAAGTACAGCCACTTGTCCTGGCGGGTTTTCAGGTCTGATTCCTTCAAGTGGAACAAGGGCATTTGGATAAAAATGAACTGGAGTTTATTGTAAAACACCCTGCCGCGCTGGTCTTTCAGCGACACTTCGCTTATCAAGCTCGGTTCAGGATCGTTCTTGTCGAAAATGAAATCAAGGATGCCGACGAAGTAAACAGTCTTGAGTTCGAAATCCCAAAGTCCACCCGTTTCCGGGTCTTTGCCTTTCCAGCCCTGCTCGCGAACCGGGTAGGCCGCATAGTAGAGAGATCGGTCTTTGAAGAACTCCTGATCCTCTTTCTGCATCTCAACGATGAATTTTTCACCGCTGTTCGCCTCGCAGAAAACGTCGAATATGGCCCGACGTTCGCTTGGCGTTGCGCCGAGATGTTCCGGATTGCGAAACGAAAGGTCTTTGATCAGGTGCTTTTCCGGCAGTAGCGTGTTCAAAAAGTCGATGAGCAAATCCTTGTTTGCCTCTTCGCCAAACAATTTCTTGAAACCAAAGTCGGTGTAGGGATTGATGTACTTTGACAAAGACATAATTTTGCTCCTCTATTACTCCACCAAGTCTGAAAATTGTGGTTTTACACGGAGGCACAAAGTTTTTGGTTTCTCCGTACCCCCTTATGCCTCTGTCTGAGAAATCATCACCATTTTCACGCGACAGTCTCGCAACGCACCTTGAATGAATCGTCACGCGATTCCTGAATTTTTCATGCAAAGGCTGATTTGCCGGTCGAGTTCGCTGCGGGAAAGCCGGATTTGCGGGATGGCCGGCGGCAGGTTGTACGCGTCGTCTTTTCTCGACTCATCGACTTCCGCGTCCTCAATGTCGATATGTGTCGCCATGACCTCGTCTTGCAAGGCCGAGAGCCATTCGGGCACTTCGTAACCGACGCCCATCGGTTCCTTGGCGAACAGTTCGACCTGCTCTTCAAGCTCGTCAAAAGCATCATGCCCGGACTCGTCACGGGCTTCGCGAACCGCCTCGGGAACCAGCCCGCACATACGCGCGATTTGCAACGGCCGGATGAAACGCTCGTTCAACCGCTCATGCACACTGGGCAGCCACATGCCGTATTTTTCGCTGAGTTTGCGATAGTGCCGCAGATGTTCTTCGGCGGCCTGCACACTCCGTTTGGCCACGGCTCGTTCCCAAAGTTCGGCGGCTTCGTGACGTCCGGCGCGAATCATCTCGTCATGGACCCAATACACAGGCTTCAGGTTCCAGGAAATCCGCTCGTAGCCGGTCAGAACCCGCAACATGTCGAGCAACATGTACAGCTTTTCGCCCTTGTCCGAGTGAATGGTCGTGCTGTTGTAGTCGATGTACTCGGTGTAATTCTCGGCAATGGCCTCAAAGATGATTTCGATGTTGAACACCGCCTCTTCCATGCTGACCCGGCCTTCGATCAGGTCTTCGACCAACGTTTGGGCGGTTTCCAGTTCGCCTTCGTCTTCGTAAATGCGGATGAGCGACGTGAGGTAATTGGCCGTCCCCTGATGCAATACCGCCCGCAGGTGTCCGAACCCCATAAAATGTTGCGTGAAAATATCGTGTCCGTATTTTTGGATGAACCGCTTTATCTCCTCCCAGACGCGGCGGTCGGCAATGGCTTCGACTGTCGAGATACGAATCTGCCGGCTGTGCGAGAGCCAGCCGGAAAGCAGCACTTCGATGATCCGCTCAATATATTCGACCAACGCGTGGCTCGTCGTGGGAAAATCATCACTGTCCTTCACACGCCAGCGTTTCGACGATTCGGAAATGCACGCGGCAATGCAACGGGTTGCCTTTTCAAAAAGGCGGTCGTATTCGGTGATTGCCCCCTGTCGCAAGGGGTGTAATTGTTCCATCTGTTCGACGGTGTTGAGCAGTTGCACGGTTTCGGTAATCAGTCCCAGTCGCGGAGCGTACTCAAACAACCGGATAATCATCTGTTGCAGGAACCGTACAGCCACGATCGTCCGGGCGTCACCGCCGCGCGCCGTCGGGACATAGAGCAACGTTTCCGGCTTCATCGCCTCCAGCATCTTCGGCCACAGTTTTTTGACCGCCTTCGTGTCCGAACGATAAAAAGCGGAAAACACAGGCAGGGTTTTCTGTTGCCAGCGGTTCAATCGCCCGACGTACTCCTTGTTGCCGGTTACCGCGCTCATCGTATAAAATGCGTCGGCCAGTTCCACGGTCGTCCAGACGATGCGGTCGATCAGTATCTCCTTGGTACCGCGGTGACGGTCGTATTCCATCAGCGAATCCTGCGTCCCTTTCGGCTCCGGCACTTCGTAGGCCATCACCTGGGCCAACAGTTTTTGCATGTCCGTCCAGGTTTTGTCCGCCTGTTTGAGCCAGTCGTGCAACCGCTCATCGACGACCTTGAGACGCACCTGCATGGCGGAGGCGGCTTCCGTGTTTTCACTTGTTTTGCACACTTCCGCAAGCTTTGGGTATTTCGACGCCGCGTAACGCCAGAGTTTCGCCAGCGACAAGATGAATGCCAACCGCTCGCTGATCCGTTCCGATTCCTTCGTGATGCCGAAATCGTCTTCATCCTGGAACGGCGAAGCAGCACCATCGGCAAGTTCGTCATCAATGCCGTCGTCCGTCGTATCGTGATAAGTCACGTTTTCGTAGGCTGCACGAAACAGGTCTTTTTCCGATTCTTCGGCCATGTCCTCTTCGATTTGTCGTTCGATTTCCCGCTCGATGGCGTCGAAATCCTCCGCGTCGAAGTCCTCGTCAGCGAAATCCTCCATCAAGAACCCGTCATCGTCTCCTTCGTTGCCAAACAGCACATGCAGATCGTCGAGCTCCAGTTGTGGAACATGCCAGTATTTGTCGGCGTTTGCTTCGAGGTAATCGAACAGCTTGATCGTCAGTTCCCAGCGTTTTTCCTCCGGCACAGGCGCAAAACGCTTCCTTCCAAGCGGCTTGTCATGTTCGCCCTCCTGATCCGGCTCCTCTTTCCAAACCAGTTCGATCCAGCGGATAATCAGCGCATGAAACGAAAAATCCCCCTCGGTCAGCGGGATGTCCTCCGACTGACTCAGCCAGTGCATCATCAGTGCCATGGTCGCCACCAGATCGCGTTGGTCGAGCAAGGCTTCACCGAGCAATACGAACGCCTTCGGCGATTCAAAACGCTCGACGTGCCGACTCCAGAACGAAATATCACCGGCGGCGGTTCCGGCCTTGTTCCAGGCGGCCAGTGCTGTCGCAACCATCGCTGCGGAAGTCCATGAGGCAAGACCGGAAAAACCCTCGACGCTCGAAACTTCAGTGCTGCCGAATTGGTCCCACCACCCGGCCAAATCGCTCATCTTGTCCGACAGGTGCGACTGCAAATCCCCATTGCCCGCTGCGGCCGCTTCTTTTTGCAACCGGCTGTACAAATCAAAAATATCGTTCAGCAGATTGATCAAATCGTCGACGCGATGGTCATGCACAGTATTGTCAATCGCAGGAAACAGGCTGTACTGCGCCCCAAAGCCGAGGATCGTCCAGGGATCGACAATCGCACCACAGGCAATGCCGCGACGGATCAGTGCTTCGATTTCCGGCAACACGTGGGCCGAATCGTCGAGTTGACCGTGGTCGGCGCATTTGTGTCCCTGTGTGATGAGGCAGTCGATCTGGCAAAGCAACCGCGCTGAAACGACCGAAATGACGTCCGCCTGTCGTTTGGCCGCGTCGTAATACCCCATCCGGGCCAACGTTCTGGCCAGGTGAAATCGCTGCAACTGATCGGCCCGCCGCTTGGCCAGTTGCTTGTTGAGACCCTGCCTCGCACCGCCGAAGGGTTGATGCAAGCGTTTCATCTCCGCTTCGAGCCGGGGACGGAGTTTCTTGTCAAGCCGCGTCATCAAAAACTCGTAAAACCGGTCGCGATAGCCCGCAATATGCGGCATGAGCATTGTGAGTGAGGTGTTCGAATCATAGGTGTGTGTGTGATCGCCGCTGATCCCCGACCCCATGAGCATCGTACCCGCCAGCAC